>CAYYOX010000178.1:0-3853 GCA_964473065.1 uncultured Planctomycetaceae bacterium
GCACGGAGACGTCGTGGCTCGCGTCGCTCGAAGGTCACGCGGGTGAGCCGCGACCTCGACCGCCGTTTCCCGCCGTTCGCGGGCTGTGGGGAAACCCGACGGTGATCAATAACGTCAAAACCCTCTCGAGCATCGGACCGATCCTTGCCCGCGGCGCCGACTGGTATGCCGCGTCGGGTACCGAGCGCAACCGCGGTACCACCGTATTCGCGCTGGTAGGGGCCGTGAAAAACACCGGGCTGGTCGAGGTCCCGCTGGGGATCTCGCTTAGGGAAATGGTCTTCGACATCGGCGGCGGGATGCGGGGGAAACGGCCTCTCAAGGCGATCCAAACCGGCGGACCGTCCGGAGGGTGTATTCCCGAGTCCATGCTCGATTTGCCTATCGATTACGAGAAGCTCAGCGAAGCCGGTTCGATGATGGGTTCCGGCGGAATGATCGTGCTCGACTCGGGAACCTGCATGGTTGACCTGGCGCGGTTTTTCCTGGCCTTTACGGCCGATGAATCGTGCGGGAAGTGTGTTCCTTGCCGCGAGGGGACCAAGCAGATGCTTCGGATCCTCGGTCGGATCTGCGACGGCGAAGGAACCATGGATGATATCGAGCAACTCGAACAGCTTGCCGGTACGGTCAGATCGGCCTCGCTATGCGGGCTCGGTAGCACGGCGCCGAACCCCGTGTTGAGCACCATGCGGCACTTCCGCGACGAGTTCGAAGCCCATGTCAAGGACAAGAAGTGCCCTGCCGGGGTGTGTAAGAAACTGATCACGATTCAGATTGATCAGGCCGCTTGCACGGGTTGCGGACAGTGCGTGAAGGTTTGCCCGGTCGATGCGATTCGTGGCGAGCCCAAGTTGCCTCACCAAGTTGACGCGGACCGTTGCACCCGTTGCGGGGCCTGTCGGAATACGTGTTCCTTCGAAGCCGTTATGACCTAAGAACAGATGCCGTTTGTTGACTGAACCACTAGAAGACCGATCATGGACCAATCTCCTTCAGACCGCATCGCCTTGACCATCGACGGGCGCAAGGTGGAAGTCGCCTCGACGGCCACGATCCTGGATGCCGCGCGCCAGGTGGGAATCTCGATCCCGACGCTCTGCCATTACCGGGGTATCGCGCCGTACGGAGCGTGCCGTGTGTGTCTGGTTCAAATCGACTCGCCGCGGGGCCCCAAGCTGGTCGCCTCGTGCAGTTACCCGGTCAAGGAGGTCCGCCGACCAGAGGTCGAGGAGAAGCTCACCGTGGTGACCGATACGCAGCTTGTGCGAGATTCACGGCAGACCGTTCTGGAATTGCTGCTGGCCCAGGCTCCCGACTCACCCGAACTGGCCCGCCTGGCCGCCGAACTCGGTGTGCACTCCACGCCGTTTCAGCCCGAAGAGAAGGGAAAGTGTATCCTTTGCGGGCTGTGCGTTCGGGTCTGCAACGACCTGATGAACCGCGGGGCGATCAGCATGTTCGGCCGCGGCGCCTCGCGGGAGGTTCGATCCGCGTTCGACGAGCTGACCGACCAGTGCCAAGGGTGCGGAGCTTGCGAGGTCGTCTGTCCGACCGGCGCCGTCGATCTGGCGAAGATCACTTCGTCTCCTCTGCGGCCCCATCTGACGGCCTACGACCAACGTCTCAATGCCCGACCATCCATCGACTTGGCCCACCCGCAGGCTGCGCCCCGCGTGCCGGTGATCGACCCGGATAACTGCGTGCATTTGAAGACCGGAGAGTGCGGGCTGTGTGCCGAGGTCTGCCAGGCGGGGGCCGTCTGCCACGAACAGCAGGAAGAGACGATCGAGTTGGACGTCGGGGCCGTGGTACTTACGCCCGGCTTCGAGGCCTTCGATGCCAAGCGACGCGGCGAGTTCGGGTTTGGCCATGCCGAAAACGTGGTCACGAACGTGCAGTTCGAGCGAATCCTCTCGGCCTCGGGACCGACCGCCGGGCACATCGTGCGGCCGTCCGACGGGAAGAAGCCCAAGCGGCTGGCCTTTATCCAATGCGTCGGCTCTCGCGACACGGGCTGTGGGAACGACTACTGCTCGTCGGTCTGCTGCATGGCCGCCACTAAGGAAGCCATCCTGGTCAAGGAGCACGAGCCGGACGTCGACGTGACGGTCTTCTTCCTCGACCTGCGGGCGTTCGGCAAGGATTTCGACCGCTACTGTGAGCGGGCGAAGAAGTTGGGTGTGAACTATGTTCGCTCGTTTGTCTCGCGAACCTACGAAATGCCCGACACGAAGAGTCTGCGGTTGGTCTATGCGGACGAAGGCGTCAAGCAGGTCGAAGAAGAGTTCGACATGGTGGTCCTCTCGTTAGCCTTGGAACCCAGCCCCACGCTGAAGGCTCAGGCTGAGATGTTGGGGGTCGAGTTGAACCGTTGGGGATTTGCCGACACCAAAGAACTCGTGCCGCTGGACACTTCGCGGCCGGGTGTGTTCGTCGGCGGGGCGTTCCAGGAACCCAAGGACATCCCCGACACGGTCATGCAGGCCAGTGCCGCGGCCGGTAGGGCCATGGAACTCTTGGCCCCGGCGCGCGGAACCCAGGTCCGAAGGAAGACCTATCCGCCGATGCGCGATATTGCCGACGAGCCGGCCCGAGTGGGCGTGTTCGTTTGCCATTGCGGCAGCAACATCGCCTCGGTGGTCGACGTTGAAGAAGTCGTCCGACGCACCTGGGAATTGCCGCACGTGGCATTCGCCGACCATAGCGTCTATACGTGTGCCGACGACAGCCAGGAGTTGATCAAGGAGCTGATCGACGAGCATCGGCTCAACCGCATCGTGATCGCTTCCTGTACGCCGCGTACGCACGAGCCGATCTTCCGCGACACGCTGCGCGACGCCGGGTTGAATCCCTACTTGGTGGAAATGGCCAACATCCGCGACCAGTGTTCCTGGGTCCACCCGAGCCAACCGCAGGCAGCTACCGAGAAGGCGGCCGATCTGGTGCGGATGGCCGTCGGCCGGGCCGCTAACCTGATGCCGCTGTTCGAAGAGATGGTGCCGGTGAAGAATGGCGCCCTGATCGTCGGCGGGGGAATCGCCGGCATGACGGCCGCTTTGGCCATTGCCGACCAGGGATTTCCCGTGCATCTGGTCGAGAAGCAGAAACAGCTCGGCGGCACGATCCGCCAGATCCATCAGACGCTCGATCGCGACGACGTGCAAGCCATGTTGCGAGACACGGTCCAACGCGTCGAGCAACACCCTCGGATTTCCGTCCATCTCGACGCGATCGCCTCGAAGGTCGACGGGCACATTGGCGATTTCACCTCGTCGATCAGCTCGGGCGGCCAAGAGACCCAAGTGGAGCACGGCGTGGTTGTGGTTGCCACCGGGGCGACTGAACTGAAGCCGCAAAGCTTCGGCTACGGGCAGACCGATCGGGTGATTACGCAGTTGGAGCTGTCCGATCGGCTGGGGCGGGATGAACTCTCCTTGCCCGAGAATGCTACGATCGCGATGATCCAGTGTGTCGAGCAGCGCAACGAGCAGCGGCCCTATTGCAGCCGGGTCTGCTGCACCACGGCCGTCAAGAATGCCTTGTTGCTGAAAGAGCGTTACCCGGGCGCCCGCATCACGGTCCTCTATCGCGACATCCGCACCTATGGTTTCCGCGAGTCGGCCTATCGCGAGGCTCGGGAAAAGGGCGTGCTGTTCGTTCGCTACGACGAAGAGCGTCCGCCGCAACTCGACATCGACGGGCAACTGCGGCTGACCGTTCGCGAGCCGGCGTTGCAGCGTGATCTGCAAATCGAGCCGGATCTGGTCGTGTCGCGGCCCCCAATGTTCCGCCAGCCGGTCCGGGTGAATTGTGCGGAACGGTTCCGGTTTCCTTGAATGCCCGCGGATTC
>CAYYOX010000178.1:3863-11226 GCA_964473065.1 uncultured Planctomycetaceae bacterium
TTGCCAAGCGGCCCCGACCTGCCTGTGCCGCCCCCCGCGGTCGTCCCCACCGACGACGCCGAGGCCGTCGGCCAAATGCTCAAGGTGCCGCTGACGGCCGACGGATTCTTCCTCGAAGCCCACATGAAGCTCCGCCCGGTCGACTTCGCCAGCGAGGGGCTGTTCCTATGCGGCACGACCCACGCGCCGAAGTTCATCACCGAGACGATTTCCCAGGCCACGGCCGTGGCCAGCCGGACGGCCTCGATCCTCTCGCGCAAGGAGATGCCGGTCGGCGGGATGACGGCCTTTGTCGATCCGGACAAGTGCATCTCCTGCATGACGTGCGTGCACGTTTGCCCCTACATGGCCCCGACGGTCGGTTTCAACAACAAGGCCGAGGTGCAAGGCGCCGTCTGCATGGGCTGCGGAAGTTGCAGCGCCGAGTGCCCCGCCAAGGCCATTACACTGAGGCACTTCGTCGACACCCAGATCCTCGGCGCGGTCGACAGTTTATTGGACGCACCGCCACAACGAGAGTTGGTACAACTTCAATTCCCAGAACAAGTCGGCGTGGCACCCCCGAGGTGGAAAACAATATAAAGCCGCGACCGTTGGTCGCGCCAACGTTTAGCGGTCGACGGCACGTCGACCAGAACCAGACGAGCGAACCATGCAAGAACAACCCCTGATCCTTGCCTTTTGTTGTCACTACTGCGCCTACGCGGCGGCCGATTTGGCCGGCTCGATGCGGTTGGAGTATCCCGACAGCGTACGGGTGCTGCGGCTGCCGTGTACGGGCAAGATCGAAATCGACTACATCCTCCACGCTTTCGAGCGGGGGATCGACGGCGTGATTGTGGCCGGCTGCCTCGAAGGCGGATGCCACTTCCTTCAGGGGAATCTGCGTGCCCGAAAACGGGTCGAGCGGGCAAAGATGATGCTCGAAGAGATCGGATTGGAGCCCCAGCGGCTCGAAATGTACAACTTATCCTCGGCCGAGGGGACGCGTTTTGCCGAGATCGTTACCGAAATGAATCGTCGGCTTTCCGAGTTGGGACCCAGCCCCTTGCGACCCGATCGACAACGGGCCGAAAAGGCGGCCGAGGAAATGACCCAACAGGCGGAAGCCGCATTAGCAGGAGAAGAAAAGAATGATCGTTGCCGATCGTAAGAAAGTTGGCGAAATCCGTGACATGGTCAAAGACCACCAGCGCGTGCTGCTGGTCGGCTGCGGCACCTGCGTGACCGTCTGCCTCGCCGGCGGCGAGCGCGAGACGGGCATCGTCGGTTCCTCGGTCCGCATGGCCCTGAAACTGGCCGGGCACCCCGACGTGACGGTCGACGAATGCACCATCGAGCGACAATGCGAAGACGCCTTCATCGATATCCTGGCTCCCCGGGTGGGCGACTACGACGCCGTTTGCTCGCTAGGTTGCGGGGCGGGCGTGCAGGCCCTGGCCGAGCGGTTCCCCAATACGCCCGTCTATCCGGGCCTGAACACCCAGTTCATCGGCATCCTCGAGTCGCAAGGCGTGTGGACCGAGAAGTGCGTCGGTTGCGGAAGCTGTCGGCTGGGCGAATTCGCCGGCATCTGCCCGATCAGCCGCTGTGCCAAGCGCCTCTTCAACGGCCCTTGCGGCGGCTCGCGCGAAGGCAAGTGCGAAGTCGATCCCGACATGCAGTGCGGCTGGCAACTAATCTACGATCGGGCCAAGTCACTAGGCATCCTCGACCGACTCGAGTCGATGGCCCCGATCCACAACTGGTCGACCGGTTACGACGGCGGCCCCCGCAAGGTAGTCCGCGAAGACCAGTGCATCGCCGGGCTCGAGTCGAAGTAGGGCAGTACTGGATAGCGGATAGTGGATAGTAGGTCAGGGCAAGCCCTGACCTACGGTGTTTTCTGCTTCCCTAATTCCCACACACCCGGTGCCATAGAAGCTTGTAGGGTGCGTGAAACGCACCAGTAAGGCCAAGAACGGCCCCAAACCTTCCCAGTAACAAAGAACGGCGTTGTTGCGATACAGCCAGAAGAGGACCTCACGCAAAGGCGCCAAGACGCAAAGAAAACAAAGCTTCTTTCGCTCTCTCTGCGTCTCCGCGCCTTTGCGTGAGACCTTTCTTGACCTTCCCCATGGCGAGAATTTTGGGAGAAATTTGGGGGCAGAGCTTCATTAGTCAACGACTCGCAATGCAGCAGAATCGTGAACAGACTGGCAAAACGTCTTGCTAATGACTAATGAAGCTCTGACCCCAGATTCCCGTTTTCTACAAAGCCGCGACCGGTGGTCGCGCCCGCATGAGAAAACCGGCTCGCCCTGGCGATGCGGGCGCGACCACCGGTCGCGGCTTTATAGGCCGGAAGCCTACATCGGACATTGTTGGTATCCGCGCAAAGGTCTGGCGACTACTAAACGCCCGTTAGGAAATCACGACCCGGATTGCCAGCGACACGCCGAGCCAACAGCCGGAAATGACGATTGCGAACCAGGCAATCCTGGCCCAACGGGGTGAAAGCCATCGCTTCTGGACGAACAGACCGATCGAGATGATGTGAAAAGGGATCGGCAGGGCTAATCCTAGAGCGTAAACCGTATCCAGAACCGGGGGACCGGTGATTGCGTTGTAAAGGTCCTTCGCAAGTAGGCACAGGCCCACGACGATGATCACGCTGGCTACGGTTCGCAAGACGTTCGTGAACATAGGGTTGTTACCGAGAGGCTAAGCACTGGTGGGCAAGCCACCAGTGGCACCTTGCAGGCCGCACATCAACTGGCGCCTTTGGCCATTTCGATGGCTACGTCGATAATCATGTCTTCCTGGCCGCCGACCGTCTTGCGCTTGCCTAGCTCGACCAGCACGTCGCGGATGTCGACATCGAATTGCTTGGTCGCGCGTCGGGCGTGTAGCAGGAAACTGGAATAGACGCCCGCATAGCCGAGCATCAGGCTGTCGTTGTTGACGACTTGAGGGCGGTGCATCATCGGCTCGACGACCTGCTCGGCCGCGTCCATCACCTTGTAGAAATCGACGCCCGTCTCGACGCCCACTTTTTGCAACACACCGATCAGCACTTCAAGCTGGGCGTTGCCCGCCCCGGCCCCTAGGCCTCGCAAGCAAGCGTCGACCGAATCGGCCCCGGCCTCGACGGCCGCCAGCGTGTTGGCAATGGCCAGCCCGAGGTTGTTGTGGGCGTGGAAACCGACCTTGATGTTCAGGCCGGATTTCAAAGCCTCGACTCGGGCCGTCACGTCGGCCGGGATCATGGCGCCGGCCGAGTCCATCATATAGACCAGCTCGGCCCCCGAGGCTTCCATGATTTTGGCCTGCTCGACTAGTTTCGGCGGTTGGATCATGTGGGTCATCATCAGCACGCCGATCGGCCGCATACCCAGTTGTCCGGCCAGTTGGATGTGTTGTTCGGCGATGTCGGCCTCGGTGCAATGGGTGGCCACCCGAGCGGCGCTGGCGCCGTGGTCCCTGGCCATTTGCAGGTCTTCCATGGTGCCCACGCCGGGCAGCAGCAGCACGCCGATTTTGCCGGGCGTGACGACCTTGGCGGCCGCTTCGAGGTACTCGATGTCGCTGGCCGCCCCGAACCCATACTGGATCGAGGAGCCGGCCAGCCCGTCCCCGTGGCTGATTTCGATCGTGCCCACGCCCGCTTGGTCGAGCGCCTGAGCCACGTCGGCCACCTGCTGGGGCGTGAACTGGTGGGCCATGGCATGTTGGCCGTCACGCAGCGTCGTATCTAGAATGGCAACTTGTTTGTTCTTCATCAGCTTTGTCCCTTCAGCAGTTCTTCGGCGAAGCGCTCGCCGACCGCACATGCGGCCGCGGTCATGATGTCGAGGTTGCCCGAGTATTTCGGCAGATAGTCGCCGGCCCCTTCCACTTCGATCATCGTGGTCACCTTGTCGCCGTCGACGAACGGCTCGACCTTCAGCCGGTAGCCGGGCACGTAACGCTGCACGTCTTCGATCATTTGGTTGACCGACTTGCGGATGGCCTCTTCGTCCGGGTCGTCGACCAGGGCGAAGATCGTGTCGCGCATCATGATCGGTGGCTCGGCCGGGTTGAGGATGATGATCGCCTTACCCTTGTCTGCCCCGCCGAGTACCTGCAGGCCACAGGCCGTGGTGCGGGTGAACTCGTCGATGTTCTGTCGGGTGCCCGGCCCGGCGCTCTTGCTGGAGATGGTCGCCACGATCTCGGCGTACCGGATATGGCACGCCCGATTGATGGCGGCCACCATCGGCGTGGTCGCTTGTCCACCGCAAGTGACCATGTTGACGTTCATCTTGTCGAGGTGCTCGTCGAGGTTCACGCACGGGATGACATACGGCCCAACGGCGGCCGGGGTCAGGTCGATGGCGATTTTGCCGGCCTTCTCGAGAAGCGGCGCGTGCTTCAGGTGCGGCCGGGCGCCGGTCGAGTCGAAGACGATCCGCACCTCGTCGTTCGCCAAAATGGCGTCGATGCCGGTCAGCGATGTCTCGATCCCTAGTTTGTCGGCCAGGGCCAGCCCTTCGGAATCGGGCTTGATGCCGCTCATCAGTGCCAAGTCCATGAACTGGCTGCGGCGGATCTTGTACATCAGATCGGCGCCGATGTTGCCGGGCCCAATGATGGCGACCTTGATCTTCTGGTCCATTCTCGACTCCACGAGGTTGTTCTTGTCTATAAAGCCGCGACCGTTGGTCGCGGAAAAGGGCGCGACCACCGGTCGCGGCTTTATATGGCCGTATTTTACCAGACCGGCCGGGCGTGTCAACGAGGCGCGGCGAGCTGCTCGTAGATGTCGACCAGGGCGTCGTACGAGCGGTCGAACACGGGGGCCATCTTGGCGTAGGTCGCGTGGTTGGCGGGGATCGGGTCGTGGGTGCTTTCGGGCTTGATGAACCGGCGGATCACCTCGAAGTCGTCGAAGATTCCCACGCCCACGCCGCCGATGACGGCCGCCCCCATCGAGGTCGCCTCTTCGAGGAAGTTGGGGCGAATGATCTGCGCGTTGTAGACATCGGCCAGCATCTGCCGCCAGACCTTGCCCTTGGCCCCGCCGCCGATCACCGTGACCGAATCGATCGTGACGTGCTGGCGGAAGATGTCGAGGATGATCCCCAAGTTCAAGCTGATCCCTTCGAGCACGGCCCGAACTATGTCCTCGCGTTTGTGCGAAAGGTCCAGCCCGATGAAGGCGCCCTTGGCGTTGGGGTTCCAACGCGGGCTGCGCTCGCCTAGCAAATACGGCAGGAAGATAATGCCGTTGGCCCCGGCCGGCGAGTTTTCGATCAGCCGATCGATCAGTTCGTACGGACTGACGCCCTGTTGTTCGGCCTGCTGAGTTTCAATGCGGCAGATTTCGTTCTTCAGCCAGTTGTAGGCCGAGCCGGCCGTCTGCATGGTGCCCGACGGATGGAAGTAGCCGGGCACGGTGTGGGCCCAGGTCATGGTCCGCATTTGCTCGTCGTAGACCGGCTTCTCGGTCGTCAGAGCGATCCACGAGGACGAACCGAGGTAGTTGTACGCCATGCCCGGCTTGATGCAGCCGACCCCCAACGCCGCACACGACCCGTCACCGCCGCCGAGGACCACGGGAACACCCTGCGGCAAACCGGTAGCACGGGAAGCTTCGGAAGTAATCGCACCGAGCACGGCCGTCGACTCCTTGGCCTCGGGCAGCATGTGGGCGTCGATCTCCGCGGCATCGATGATCTGCTCCGACCAGGCGTAGGTGTTCAGGTCGAAAGCGTTGGTGCCCGAGGCGTCGGAGAAGTCGGTCGCCATGGCCCCGGTCAGGCGGAAGTTGATGAAATCCTTGGCGCACAGCATTTTGTACGTCTTACCGTACACGTCCGGCTCATGCTGCTTCAGCCACATCAGTTTTTCGATCGAGTACGAGGCACTCGCGCGATGGCCCGTAATGCGGTAGAACGACTCGGGATCGATCTTCGCGAGCAATTGGTCGGTCTGTTGGGTCGCACGCTGGTCGCAATAGATGATCGACGGCCGCAAGGGGTTTCCCTGCCGGTCGACGCACAGGCAACCCATCATCTGGCCGCTAAGGCTGACGCAAGCGATCTCGCTCGGGTCGACGTTTTCGATCAATTCCCGCGTCGACCGGCAAACGGCCGTCCACCAGGCTTCCGGGTCCTGCTCGGCCCAGTTGCCGTTGAAGTAGTGCGTGTCGTACGCGGAGGTTTTACAGGTTCTCAATCCAACTCAATCACCGAGATCGTATATGGGTAGTCGTGGCCCGAGTTGAGCTTGTCGGGGCCGGTGACCATGTCGAAATTCGAGATGATCAATTGCCGGCCGCGGACCAGCGGCTCGCCCGGCTGGTCGAGTCCGCCTTGCGAACCGTCGCAGTCGGGGCTCTTAGCCAACACGCGGGCCGTGCCGTCGGGAGCGACTACGCCGACCGCATTGGCCGAGAAGTCGGCCACGTAGATGTTGTCGTCACCGTCGACGCAGATTCCGTCGATGCTCTTGATGCACTCCGGATCGGCCCAACGGGTGTTCGAAGTCACATTGCCGGCATCGTCGAAGGTAAGCTTGTGCAAGACGGCGTCGCCGAAGTTGGCCACGAACAGGTTGCCGTGGCTGTCGAACGCCAGTCCGTCGGCCCCGTACTGCACGTCCGGATCGAGCGTCTTGAACGTGGCGATCAGGTTCGCGTCTTCGAGCGTGTTGTCGACCTTGACTGCCTGGTCGTCCAGCTTGAAGCGGTACAGCCCGCTGAGCAACAGCCCGTCGTCGTCTTTGGCCTGTATGCTTTGCGTGACGTAGATTTGGCCCTTATGGACACGCACGCCGTTGGGATGGGTCATGCCGTAGGCCACCACCACCGAGCCGACCGGCTGTCCGTTCTCGATCTTCAGCCGCAGGATGCGTCCCTTGCCGTTCGACTCGGCCCAGCCTTGGTTGTCGACGATCAGCAGATCGCCGCCCGGCTCGAACGCGATACCCATCGGGCAGGCCGTGCCGGTTTCCGGATGCACGGGCATTTTGCAAAAGAGCCTTGCCCGGTTCTGGGGGTCGATTTTCATCAGCACGGCCGGGTGCGTTTTGTCGCCGTAGTTGGGACAGGCCAGGATGATGTTACCCTGCGAATCCATCGCCATGCCGTCGGGCGTAGGGCAGATCTCCGGCAGCTTGACCAGCAGTTGCGGCGTCTTCAACGGCGGAGCGTCCTGGCCGTGCGATGCGCCGCAGAAGAGTATCCCGACAAGTGCGACAACTCCGATTACGCCGTAATTTCGAATGGGCATGAAAGACTCTCCTTCTTGGTAGGGTTTGTTGATGCGTTGTTTAGCCGTCGCCGGCACGGCGATGAGGGACACAGCCGCCAACCTCGTCGCCGTGCCGGCGACGGCTAAAC
>CAYYOX010000179.1:0-11173 GCA_964473065.1 uncultured Planctomycetaceae bacterium
GCCCATCGCCGGTCGGTCCACGAAACTGCGGCCAGTTCTCGCCGGCGCCGGCGAGGGATGTAAGGAAAAGGACGAGCATAACGCAAACAGGGTGTCGTATGATCATTGGTATCCTTCGGCTTTCAGCTTTCATTCGGCGTGGGTCTTCGCTACTCGACCCACCCTACGATTCATGGCAACATTGCGCCGGCTGCGGCAAGCAACTGTTTTTGCAATCCGTCGGACATGGCCTTTGCCTGCCGGTCGATCGATGCTCGGTTGTCGATCACCAGGAGCTTGTTTTGCGTGTTGTAGAGCCGGGTCACGTCTCGGGCCGTGGCAACAACCTGCTGGAAACCTGAGGCGGAATCTTTCTCGCCCAACTCGACCAACAGCAGCGGGCGCCGCGCGATGGCCGCATAGTAGTCGTCGAAGTCGGTGATCTTGGTGATCGAAGGCAGATAGGGCATGATGCGGTCGAAGGCATGCTGGTCCGGCGCGACCTGTTCGGCCCAGGCGCGAACCGTGGCGGCGCCCAGAGAAGCCACGGCCGCGATCCGATGATCCAATACGGCGGTCAGACACGCGTCGATCCCGCCAATACCCCGGCCGACCGCGGCGATACGGCTGCGGTCGATTTCGGGTCGGGCTAAAAGGTATCGCAAAGCGGCCGCGTTGTCGGCCACGCGCAACGCCAGCGGCGGCAGCCCGACCGCGTCGGCCGTTCCGTACAAGCTTACCAGGGCTTTGTGTTGCGCCGGTTGCCGACTTGCCCCGTCGAGCGACGCGTGCTCGGGCAGGATGACCCAGTATCCGGCTTCGGCCAACTTGCGGGCGGCATTCACCAGCGCCGGGCTGTCGATACACTGCCGGTGGTCGTGCGAGAGGATCACCGACGGGCGGTTGCGTTGATTCGGTGCGGCCGTGTGGTAGAGCCGCGCCGGGCAAGTGAAATCGACGTCCAGTCCGAGTTCCAGCGTCTGAACGACAATCCCGTCGGCCTGCGAGACCGCCAGCACCTTGTCCGGTCCGGGCTTCAGACTCGTCAGATCACAAGCCTCGCGGAGCCAGGTGACGATCTCCGTGCGATGGGTTTCCCAAGCCGCTTTCGAGGGGAACGAACCGGGCCGCGATGCCGTCTGCCGGGCGATGCGCCGTTGCATGTGGCGCAACATGCTGCAATCGGGCGACTCGGGAGTGCCGCACGGTTGCGGCCGTGTGTCGGAAGTCGGCAGGGTCTTCACGTAGCCATCGATCCAGGGGGCGATCTCAGGGATATAGGGCGTGATGTCGTGCGAGCGAAGGTCGCGGAAGTGGCGGAACCGCCCGGGCTGGCCGTACATCACGTAGACCTTCTCCATGGTCTCGATTACCTTGTTGTACCCGGCCAGCGGCCACCAATTGTCGCCGGAGTTGCTGGCGATCAGCACGGGCCGCGGGGCGATGCAGGAGCCGATCTCCTGCCAGTCGGTATGGCGCAGCACGTTCCAGACATAAGGCGAAGGGTCGGACAGCGCCACGCCTTCGAAGGCCGGCATGCGGACCCACGACTCGTAGTTGGTCGTTCCGCAGACGGGCACGGCGTATTGGAAACGATCCTCCAAGGCCGCCGCCAGCCAGGTCTGCTCCGAACCTTGGCACAGCCCGACAATGCCGATTCGCCCGGGATCGACGTCCGCCCGCGTGAGCAGATAGTCCAGCCCGCGCAAGGCGTCGAAGATCTGGATACCCATGACTTGCGTGCCGGCGGCCGACGCGACGGCATACAGCCCGGCACAGGGAGCCTGCCGTTTGCCGACGTGGGGATCGTTGATGAACAGCACCACGTAACCCATCCTCGCCATGTGGTAGGCGAAGTTCTTGTAGTAGTTCTGTTGAAGCTGCCCGAACCATCCCGGCGGCATCACGATGGCGGGAAGACGACCGGTTGCACCATCTTGACGTACCACGTTGCCACTGACGTATGCCCGCTCGGCCCAAAGGTAGATCACCTCCTCAATGATCAGATCGCCATCCTGCCGTTGACCTATCACGGCGGCCTTCATGGGTTTGCGCTGGGGTAGACCCAGGACGTTTGCCAGATCCCGTCGCACTTGCGGCCGGCGTTTTTCCCAGTTATCGAGGTCGTCGGCTACTGCGGGGAGTTCGGCCGCCATCCGGCTGGCACGCTCGCCCAAGTATTGCAGGACCGAGAGCGACTTCTCGGCGCCGGCACAGCTTGCGCCGACGGCAAGCATGCAGCAGGTCAACAAGAATCGATGAATGATTTTTGGCATGATGAGGGAACCCTACTTCGGTTTAGTCATTTCTTTCCAAGCGTCCATCGAACGCTTTAGGTTGTCGCGCATGTCGCCTTTGACCGCATAGCATTGCAACCCCACCGGGCCTTTGTATCCGGCTCGCTTGAGCGTGTCGAGGAACGGGCCGACGTCGAAACTGCCTCGGTCGAGGGTTTGGATTAATCGGTCCCAGCCCATCTGTTGGGTGTCGCCGCTGTCGGCGCCGTTGATGCTGACGAGGAACAGGTGCGGTGCGGACTGTTTGATCAGCGCCGCCATGTTGCGCTCGTCGTCGAGCTTCAGCCAATGGCACAGATTCAAGCTAGCCCCGACGTTCTTGCGGTCGACGGCTTTGACAATCCGCAGCGCGTCTTCCACCTTGGCCACATGGAAGCCGGCGTGCGGATAGAGGGCCACGCGAAGGCCCGCCGCCTCGGCCAGGTCGGCGACTTGACGAACCACTTCGACGGCCTGCCCGTGCGCGTTCGGCGCACTGCCGATGATCGTCAGCCAGATGATCGTCTCGCGGCCTTTTAGCGCCGCGATGCCTTCTTTCAGTTGCGCATCGAACGCGGGACCGTCGGGGCCGAGCGAAGCGCCGACATAGATGCTGTGCATTTTCAGGTCATGCTTGTCCAGCGCGGCCAGCATCTCGGGGATGCCCCCAGCGCCCGTGTAGCCGATGCCCGCATAGCCCAGTTCCTTGAGCATCGCGGCTTGATCTTCCGGCGAGACGGTTCCTCGGCCGGTGCCGTTGTCGAAGGCGAAGAACTCGAGGGGGGCTTCGGCCGAGAAGGCGTTGAGGGTTGTGCTTAGGAGGAGGATGGTGATTGCTAGGAGGTGTTTCATGGTGGGTGTGCCATTCGTTTTCGGGGTTTGGATTGAAAGAGCGCGGGGCCCTGCTCTCCAATGAAGGGGCCCCGCCGCTAAACGACGGTTTTACTGTTGGAGGTCGTATACTTCGAGCTCGCGGATGCCGGGCGAGCCGCCGTGGCTGGCGGCGATGTTCAGGGCCACCGTGCGGCACGTTTGCCGGGTGATGGCGAGAATTAGGCGGTTGTCCGTGTATTGGGCATCCTTGACCGTTGCCACCGGCTTGCCGTCGCAGAGGATCACGAAATCCTTCGGCGAGAAGTCGTGGTGCTGCCAACCGGTGATCGCAAGCGCCGAGATGGCGACCGGCTCGGGGAACTTCAGCGTCAAGTTGTAAAGCTCGCCGCCGCGGTCCTGGTCGTCCCAATAGGTATCGACATTGCCGTCGATCGCGTTGGACGGAGGATCACTCGGTTTCTCGATCGGAACGTCGTCCTGGCTGGTCGCTTCGGCGTGCAGGGCCAGATTCGTTAGACCCCGGGGCAGTTCCGAGAGAACCGTCACGTTCTCGGTTCGCTCGATCCGCGGCGCCGGCTTTAGCGGCACGTTCATCAGCCCGCGCTGGCGCCACGACGTATCCGGCGGCACATAGTTGGCCAACGCCGCGTAGCCCTCGGGCATGTCCATCCGCGGATTGGCCTTGAGCTGCTCGGCGCCCTGACGCAGCGCGCCGAGCATGGTCCGGTAGTCGGGGTCCGACGTGTCCTCGAACACGAACGGTTGCCCCTGTTCGTTGCGGCAGAGGCCCATCCCGCCGGCTTCCTCAGCCAACGGGGCGGTGAGCAACTGGCTGTACTCGGGATGCGTCAGGTTCAAGCGGAACTCGGGGCCTACTAAGCCTGACATCGGATAGCGGGCCGGGAAACCGTGGGCCGTGATGCCTTGCGGCGTCCAGACCTTGCTCGTGACGACCGCCGCGCCGGGTGTATACCAGGCCGGGTTGTAGACCGTCCGCTTGTGGCAATCGAAACAGCGTCGCTTGAACACGGGCACGAGATCCTTACGTAGCCAGCCATCGGGGTTGCCGCCGTCCCAACTGTCGCGGGCGCCGATGCCGCGGACCTTGGTATACGTGTAGGTGCCGTAGTAGGGCACGTTGGCGTCGATCCACGTGTAGACCCGCAGCCGGTCGTCCCAGGGGATCTCGTGGCCGCTGTGCTCCGACGTGTCGAGGTACTTGGCGATCGGACTGACGAACGACCCGATCGTCTTGGGTGTGTTCTGGTTGTGGCCGTAGGCGAACACGTTCAGATGGTAGACCAGCCCGCGATCGATCAGGTTGTCGTAGGCCATGTTGAAGAACCGCGTCTTGTCGTTCGACAGATCGACGGCCCCGTCCGGCGTCGGGCCGGCGTGGCATTCGACGCAATACTTGTCCAACACGGGCTGAACCACTTTGACGAAATCGATCAGCCCGTCAGTCCCCCAGTCGGGTTTGCGGGGCATAACCGGGGCGGACAGCGGCCGTTTGGCGTCGGCGGCCAGTTGCCGACTCTTGGGATGGCAGCCGACGCAGCCGGTCACTTCGCCCGGCATGACGTGCATGTCGGACCCCATCCGCATCAGCAGCTTGCCGTCGGCGTCGAGCAGATTGAACGAGATATTCCGCAAGGCGGGCGCCTTGAAATGGGCCGACCCGTCCGGCTCGATGGGCACAATGCCGACCAGCCGCCGCACGTGGACCGTGCCGCGACCGATGATCGGCGTATGTCCCCAGGCTTCACCGCTGGCCATGCGGCGGGATTTCTGCACCTGCTCCATGATCTGCAAATACTTCGCCTCGCCCGGCTCGACGTAATCGGAAATGCCTTGGTAAACGTCGCTCAGCAGGAAAGTGCCCCAGAGGTCGTCCGGTTTGCGGTTCACCTCGACCGGGTCGCGATAGACGTACTCGGGGTTGTCGGCCTGGGGGATGATCACCGGCGGCGTCTTTCGGGCAGCGAGCAGCATCGGGGCCCAGCAACCGAGTTGCTCATCCTCGAAAATGCACTTGCGATTGCCCCGGTCGTCCAACAGGTAGAGCCGGTTGCGCTTATGCCCGTCGCCGCCGTAGGAGACCAGGAACAACCGTTCGTTGATCGGGAAGGCGTCCTGATAGCCGTTGGGGAAGGTCAGATCGTGATAGCTGGGTAACTCTTGGGTGATCCACCGAAACCCCTTGCCGCGCGGCGCTTCCACGCCCAGGTGATCCCACACCAGCCCGATCATGCCCGCATGGTACGAGTGGTGCGGGCCGAACGTGCTGAGAACTTCCGGACGCCCGGGGATCGGTCGGGCTTCCCAGAAGGCGGCCGGGTCCTCGATCGTGTTGCCGAAGAACAATTGCATTCGCGACCCGTCGGGATTCATCGTCCACAGGGCATGGCGGGCGAAAACGTTCTTCTCGACGCCGTAGTCCCAACGCGTAAACAGCACGCGGCCGTCGTTGAGCACTTGCGGCGAATGGTCGCTATCGATATTGGCCGACAGCTTGCGAACGTTGCCGCCGTCGCGGTCGCAGGCGTACAACAACGACGCCTGATAGCCCTGGCACTGCACCCACGTGTTGGCCCGGGTCGAGACGAAAATCAACTCGCCGCTGGGTAACAGTACGGGGCTAATATCATCGGCCGGACCGTCGGTGATCTGGCGGAGGTTCTTGCCGTCGACGCCGATCTCGTAGATGTGCCAACCGCCCTCGACACCCGGTCGCTTGGCCGAGAAGAAGACAGTCTTCGCATCATACGAGAGGTTCATGTCGTAGAGGACCGTCTCCGGCTCGTGAAAGATGACGCGGGGTTGCTTCGTAGGCTGTGAAGGATCAAACACGCAGATGCTCGCCGGGGCCGCGCCCTCGGCGCTGAACGGCGCGATCGCGTTGGTCTCGAAGGCCGGGCAGCGGATAAACACAATTGGCCCCAAGGAAACGATTTCCTCGGACATCGCTCGGTCGATTTGCCGAGCCACGTCAACGATCGCCTCGGGCTTATTGCCCAATGCCTGCTCGGCCAGGGGTTTCAGCGACTGAAGCTTCTCGACATACGCCCGACCGCCGGCCGACGGAGCGACTTGGGCTGCCAGGGCCTCGTCGATTTCCAGTTGCGGCGGGTCGTACATGGGGATCCGCGTCACGTCGAATTTGAACTGACCGACCCGGGCCAAGGCGTCCTGGTAGCGGATCGTTCGGTGGTAGAGGTCGCGGACGAACTGAACCTCGACATCGACCGTGGTCGAGGACAAGTGCTCGCGAACCTGATCGTCGGAAAGCCCCAGCCGCTCGGAGATTGCCCGAATGTAGGCGTTCAGCAAATCGGTCACCTTGCCGGAATGCCAGTAGTCCTTCCAGATGGCGTCTTCCTGTTCGCGACGGATTTCGTATCGGGACGTCGGGTCGCAAAAGTCTTGCAGCAGACGCGGCCAGGGGATCGGATCCTGTTGCAAAGCCGCAAGCGGCTGACGGGCGGCCGTCAGCGTTTCGTGCCAGGGACGCTGATGCCGATTGACTTCGGTCGAGGCGAATGGCCAGTTGTAGGGGTGAAACCGCTGGGCCGTCGAGGTCATGTAGCGACCCGGGTCCTTGTCGTGCTCGGAGAGCTTCTCGTATTGCGCGAAGCTGGGCGTCAGATTGGGAATCGAAAAGGCCAACGTATGGGCCGAGTATTCGCTCGTGTTCTTGATCAATAGCCGGTTCTCGCCGGGCAACAGATCGAGCGTCATGTGCCAGTGCCGCACGATGCTCGATCTCGAAGCGATGCGGTGCTCGGCAATTGGCCGACCATTGAGCCAAACCCGGGTGTAACTCTCGGCCAACACTTCGGCCAACACGCTGCACGCCCGCTCGGCTGTGATCGTGCGATAGAGATAGACCGTCTCGTTACGCGAAGGCGGCGGGCCGATCGGAAGCGGGTGCCGGTAGCCGTCGATCCACTCGGGATGCTCGACCCAACGCCGAGTGGTGTCGCGCATGCCGGGAAACTTCTTCGTCTCCCAAGTCCGACTCAACTCGATCAACTCGCGTCCGGCGGCAAGGACCTGTTGTTCCGGCGGAAACTCGGTGGCGAAGCTTTCGGTAATGATGCCGTGGGCGGCCGTGCGAAACGGTCCCACGCAGTGCCAATTGCCCAGCGTAATGCGGCCCTGTTGAACAGACTCTTGCTGGGCCTCTTCACGCGCTTGACGTGCAACCTGCGAGTGCCGCACAAGTTGTTGCCAAGCCTGACTGATATCGTCCGCGTCGGCGCGACCGGCTGAAACAACCAGAATGACCAGTGAGAAAGCAAGGAACGAGCGCAGCATCGGGCAACCTCCTTCTTCTACAGGCAATGGCAACTTACCTCAGTGTAGGCGAACGGAGTACTGGGGTCAAGATTCGCCGAGTGGAAAAAGGGGACTGGCTCCGAGCATCAGTAGATGCTAAACCTGCCGGACATCTTTCCGGCTCGGTGCCTGTCCCCCTTTTCCACGGGCCCCAGTGTCGCCGCCCGAAAAAGGGGACAGGCACCGTCGGCGCCATGAATGACCACTGCAATACCTATCGTCGACGGAGCCAGTCCCCGTTTTCGGGCTCCTGATGCGCAGGAAAAAACCGCAGGCCGGGGCTTGCCCTGACCTGCGGAATTCCTGGATACGCTTGATTATTCGCAAGCCTTACAACGACAGAACGAACTCGATCAGGTCGTTGAGTTGCTCCTCGTTGAGGCTTTCGATGTCGCCGCCCTTTTTGCCGTGCTTGCCCCTGGTGAACAGTTCCTTCATGGTGGTGTACTGTCCGTCGTGCATGTAGGGCGCCGTCCGCCAACACTCGATCAGGGCGGGCGTGTCGAACGTGTCGCGACGGTCGTACTGTCCTCGGCTCCCCACGTCGTGGATCAATAGATCCGTGTACAACGGCTCGGGATGGCACTTGCCGCAGTTGACCTCTTCGCTGAAGAAGAGGATCTTGCCACGCTCGGCGGCCGGGCTGAGTTGCCCGTCGACCAGATGCGGGCTGGGGACCGGCGTGAGCGACTTGAGATACTCGTCGATCGCCACGGCGTCCTCTTCCGGTCGCACGGCAAACATGATGTGCGTGATGCCCGAGCGAACGGCCGACTCGGCGTTGGGTCGGATACCCGACGACATCGACGGCGGAGTCCGATGCACCAAGAGCATGGTCCTGACGTTCTTCGGGTTACCCAG
This sequence comes from uncultured Planctomycetaceae bacterium, assembly GCA_964473065.1. GTDB lineage: Bacteria > Planctomycetota > Planctomycetia > Pirellulales > Thermoguttaceae > CAYYOX01. Next base: position 8,289 of record CAYYOX010000179.1, read on the forward strand.
CCCGTCGTTCATCAGGTCCCAGTTCAACGCATCGACCCGACTGTCCGGGTGACAACTGGAACAACTCTGCCAGTGCTGGAAGCAGATCGTCGCGTCGGCGAAGAGGATCGCGCCGCGTCGCTGGACGGTCAACTCGGGTTTCGCTCCCAAGGCGATCGTGGTCAGCAACTGCTGGGGCTTCGGCTGCAGGTCGACGGCCACCAGCGTGTCGGTGTAGTAGCAGGCGACATAAGCCTTCGAGCCCACGATAGCCAGCCCGCGGGGGCTGTTGGCCGGTGATTCTTCGATCGGCGGGAAGGTGAACGGTCCCCCGCCGTGCAAGCGGATTCGGCGTCGCAGACCGACCAGGAAGGCCAAATCGTTGGGTACGTCGGCCGCGGTGGCCGAGGCATAGGCGCCCCGATTTGTGGCTTGCTTGGCCGCCTCTTCATCGGCGGGAATCTTGGCCAGTTTCTCGTACAACCCGGCCGCATCGATCACGCTCAGCTCGTGGGTTCCGGCGTGGGTCACGCAGATCGACGCACCGTCCGGCGTGCAGGCGACGCCCCAAGGATTGGCCGCACCCAGATCGACGTCGTCCAGCAGCACCGTGTTGATGAACTGCTTGCCCACGGCGTCGATGATGGTCAAGGCGTTGGTGTTCATCCAGCCGCGTTCCAACTGCGTGGTCGGCATCTGGTAGCGGGCCAGGATATGCGTGACGTAGACGTACTTCCCATCGGGCGAGGCACAGATACCTCGAAGACTCGAACTGCCGTTGGGTAACCGAATCGAGGAAGTCTGATTGGTTGCCGTGTCGACGACCGTGATCAACGCGGCCACGTCGTAAGCGTCGGCCCGATCGATTGGTAGATGATTGGCTACGAACAGGGTCTTGCCGTCGGGAGTGATCGCCGCGGCAATCGGCTCGCGGGTGGTCGGAATCTTGGCCGTCTCTTGCTTGGTCGCGAGATCGATGACCGCCACGTTGTTGTCGAATCGATTGCAGACGTACAACACCTTCCCATCGGGACTGACGACCGGTGCGATGGCCGTATGGCCGACCGGAATGGAGGCCGCCACCTTGGCGCCGACGATATCGACGACACACACAACACTCGCCGGTCCGGCACAAGTGACATACAACGTGGCTCCGTCCGGGCTGATCGCCAACCCGGTTGGCGCCAACGGCATGGCGATCGAGCCGACCACTTTACCGCTGGCCAAATCCACCGCGGCAATCTGCTTGCCTTCGGTGTTGGCTACGTAGACGGTCTTACCGTCGAGCGAGGCCGCCACGACCGTCGGGCCAAGGTAAGTGGCGCCGAAGGTTGTCGCGGGCGTCATCGTTCCACAGGCGGCCAGTGCACAGGCAAGGCCCAGCAACGTAGCGGTAGTCAATGCACTCTTCTTCATCAGGCAACTCCTTGTACCAGTGTGAATGAAACGAGTTTGCCGGCTCAGTTGGCAGAGCAATCTCAGCCGCAAACCCCAAGGGTGTTTGTTTGGCGGTCGACGCACCGGCGACGACCAACAGGCGCTCAGTATACTGGGTTCGTAAAGTGTTGTCGATCAGTGATCGGAAAAATGAGAGACTCCGGCATGGACCATAGCCCCTCCGTCGAGTGGAAGGCGATGGATGTTCTTCGAGGCTGATTTCCCGGAATTAGGGCCATTTTTCCGATAGTTTTTCCTTACAGGGCACGCCGATGTCGACGCGTCCGACGGCCGAAAACGGGTTTTTGCTCGGGCTCTTCGCCGTAGTGGTCCTTGCCTTCGCCGCCGCCTTCTTCGGTGGCCACGGGGCGGTCCAGCGGATCGAAGCCGGTGATCTCGTCGCGTTTCAGTAGCCGGTTGATCCGGATCTCGACCCGGGTTAGCTCGTTTCCCTCCTCGGGCGTGACAAAGGTGTAGGCAACTCCCTGGCGGCCCATCCGACCGGTTCGGCCGACCCGATGGATGTAGTCGTCGCAGAACTGGGGGATGTCGTAGTTGATGATGTGCGAAACGCCCGTCACGTCGATTCCCCGGCCTACCACGTCGGTGGCCACCAACAGCCGCGTGGTGCCGGCGCGAAAGCTTCGCATCACCCGATCGCGGACGTTTTGGGCCAGATCGCCGTGAATGGCTTCGACGCCCTTGATCTTCTTCAGCAGCCGCTGGTGGATCTTGTCGCAGCCACGTTTCGTACGACTGAAGATGATGGCCTGCCGCGGCTCTTCCCGTTTTAGCAGACCGACCAGCAAATCGAACTTCTTGCGCGGCTCGACCGAGAAGTAAAACTGCTCGATCGTTTCCACCCCGATGTCTTTCGGTGAGAAGTCGAGCATCTCGGGGTCCCGCATATAGCGCTGCGCCAGCCGCATGACCGGCGGCGGGATCGTGGCACTGAGCAACATCGTCTGCCGCGATTGGGGACACTTGCGCAGGATCTTCTCGATGTCGGGGCGGAACCCGATGTCCAACATCCGGTCGGCCTCGTCGAGGACCACGAAACGCAGTGAACCGAGGTTCAACACCATTCGGGCCATCAGGTCCATCACGCGGCCGGGCGTACCCACCACGATGTCCACGCCGCGGCGCAGCTTTTCGATCTGTTGGCGGATCGGCTTGCCGCCGTACACGGCCACCACATGGGCTTTGCTTCCTTGGGCCAGCTTGGCACACTCGTCGCGCACCTGGACGGCCAACTCGCGGGTCGGCGTCAAGACGATCGCTTGCGGCGGATCGCTCCGCTTGCGAGTTTCCAATTGTTCGAGGATCGGCAGACAGAAGGCGGCCGTCTTGCCGGTGCCGGTCTGCGCCTGGCCCATCACGTCCACACCCGCAAGGACCCGCGGGATCAACCCGGCCTGCACGGGCGTCGGATCGAAGTATTCGACCGCCTCAAGCGTTTCGAGTATCAC
>CAYYOX010000180.1:0-11172 GCA_964473065.1 uncultured Planctomycetaceae bacterium
GGCCAAAATAACTCGAATCCCAATGACGACGGAGTGAATGGATTTGCCAACGAACTCGCCACCGTTCACGGCGGGATCGGGACGGTGAACCAGAACGCCTGACCGGATGGGCCAAACAGCACTAGATGACGAAATCCGAATGACGAAGTACGTTCCTTTCTTCGTCATTCTACGTCGTGGGTCTTCGTGCCTCGACCCACCCTACGATTTGCCCTCTCATTCCCTCAGCGCCAGCGAGACGTACTTCGACTCCATGTATTCGGCGATTCCCTCGCGGCCGCCTTCTCGGCCTATGCCGCTGTGTTTCATGCCGCCGAACGGGGCCAATACGGTTGCGGGCGAGAAGTCGCCGATCGAGATGATGCCCGCCTCCAGGCCCTCGGCCATGCGGATGCCTGTGGTCATGTCGTGCGTGGCAATGTACGCGGCCAGCCCGTAGTGTGTGTCGTTGGCCGCCTGAAGCGCCTCGTCGAACGTCTTGAACGGAATGATGGGCATCACCGGGCAGAACGGCTCGTCGACCATCACCTGCATGTCGGGCGTAATGTTCGTGATCACTGTCGGCTCGACGAAGTAGCCTCGATCGAACCCCTCGGGACGACGACCGCCGTGAAGCACCTTGGCGCCCTTGGCCACCGCGTCGTCGATGATCCCCAGCGTCTTTTTGAGATGCCCCGGCTCGGCGACCGGGCCCATGGTGACGCCTTCGTCGAAGCCGTTGCCCAACACGATCGCCCGGGCCTCGGCGACGATCGCTTCGCAGAATTCGTCGTACATGTCTTCGTGTATGTAGAATCGGCTGGCCGAGATGCACGACTGGCCGGCGTTGCGGAACTTACTCAACGCGGCGAACTTGGCGGCCGCTTCAACGCCGAAGTCGGGAAAGGCCACAAACGGCGCGTGACCGCCCAGCTCGATCGCAATCTTCTTCACCCCGTCGGCCGAGCGACGCATGATCTCCTTGCCGATCTCGGTCGAGCCCGAGAAGCTGATCTGCCGGACCTTCGGGTCGGCATAGATCGGGCTCATGCAATCCTCGGCCGGGCCGATCACCAGATTGGCCACGCCCGGCGGTATGCCCGCATCTTCCATGATCTCGAACAGTTTGATCAGGTTCAGCGGCGTGGTGGTCGACGGTCGGCAGATGCACGTACACCCGGCCGCCAGTGCGGGCGCGATCTTTCGGCCTTGCAGGAACAACGGAAAATTCCATGGCGAGATCATCGCACACACGCCGATCGGCTGATGGAACACGAACAGCCGCTTGTTGCCGAAATGTGACGGGACAATCTCGCCGTAAACCCGCGTCCCCTCTTCGGCATACCACTCGAAGAATGTGGCGTTGGCCAGCACTTCCAATCGGGCCTCGGCCAGCGGCTTGCCCTGCTCCATGGTCAGCGCCTCGGCCACCTCGTCGACCCGTTGGCGGATCAAGTCGGCCGTCTTGCGAAGCGGGATCTGCCGCTCGTAGGGCGTCAACGCCCGCCACGCCTTGCCCGCCTCATAGGCCGCATCGATCGCACGCTGCGTCTCGGCCTGCCCGCAATAGCCGACCTGAGTGAAGACTTCCTCGGTGGCCGGGTTGATCACATCGATGGTCCGACCCGAGTCGGCCTCGCACCATTGGCCGTTGATATAAAGAGAACCGCGAATTTGGGGGATCGCCATGGGGTTTTGAACCTGAATATGTGGACTATTGGAACAACGATGCTTCGTCCAAGGTAAGGGACGGGGGCCCGGCTGTCAAGGACAGAGGCGAATCGGCAACTTTTCGTCAACACTTTACCTGCTGCGCGCATTGTCAGATAATAGGGGCCATGAGTGCTTCCGAATTGGCGCCGGCGTGGACCGGCAAGATTGAACGACCGCAGGCAGGTTGTGGTAGTGTGCACGGATCGTCAAGAGAACGGCTGCAATCGGTCTGGGAGAATACGGAGGCCGAACTGGCCCGGCTGGTCGGCGCCATGGGAGTTCCGGCTTCCCGGGCCGAGGACGTGTTGCAGGACGTGTACTTAACCGCATGGCGGAAGCTTCCGCCGGAAATCGCCCCCGAGGACATCCGCCGATGGCTGTTCCGCGTGACCACCAATCGATGCAACCTCGAACACCGCCGAGGGGCCCGGTGGCGAAACGTCTTCGGACGGCTGGTGCGACGTTCGAGCCATACGAACCATCAAACCGACGCCGCCGAGGCCGTCTCGCAGGTCGAACAACGGCAGGCGGTTCGGGCGGCACTGCAAGGATTGGAACCGTCCATGCGATCGATGCTCGTGTTGCGTTACTTTGCCGAACTGGACTCGAAGGAGATCGGCCGTATCCTCCAGGTCCCCGACTCGACCGTCCGCAGCCGGTTACGCACGGCACGAGGGCAATTGGCCCTGGAATTGAAAAGACATATTTGATCGCGGATGGGTGGCTATCGACATGACTGAGCAGTACTGCAACACGATCACCGACCTGTTGGTCCCTTACGCCGACGGAGAGCTTTCCGAGGTCGAGGCCCGGTGGGTGGCCGACCATTTGGCCGGGTGTCCCGACTGTCGGGCGGAACTTCGGTTGCTGGAGCAATCGCTCGAGTTGGCCCAAGCCGTATGGCAGGAATCGACCAGGGAAGCCCCGACGGTCGAGATCCGCCAACCCCGATCGCGACGCCTTTCGATGGCCGCGGCCATGGTGGCATCTGCCGCCGTGCTACTGCTTGCGGTTGCTCCGTGGTTTTTGTGGCCCGATGTGCCGGACCGCCAAACGGCGCAACCGATCCCGATCGAGCAACCGGCCGAAGAGGCCGATTTCGACGTCGAAGAGTATATTGCCCGGGAAGAACGTTCGGCCCGGCTGGCCGCGGCGGTCGAATTGTTGGCCACGCAGCCGGGCTTGGAGGAATACCGACAACGGGCCGAGCGATATCTGATCGAGAACTACGCCGACACGACGGCCGTCCGCGGCACGTCGCTGTCGAACTGAATTGTGTGGAATCATTCCCCAGGAGCCCCTATCATGAAACGAACGATCCTTGCCTGTTTGCTATTGATCGTCCTGACGGCGATCCGAGCCCATGCGGACGAGCCGGCCGCCGAAGTAACCGAGCCGGTGATCCCCGAGCGGAAACTCGCGTTCGAGGTCTCCGAGGAAGAACGGCCCACGAAGATCAACTTCTTCGGCGGCGCGAACCAGCAGACATTCCGCTACGTCGCAGTTCTCACCTTGACCTTTGAGTTTCCGTCGGAGGGGGACTCGCATTTTCTGCGACATATAGAATCGTACACCCAGGATTTTTTGCAGCTCAGTCGCAAGGTGCCTCAGAAACAAAGGCCCTCCAAGAATACTCTATCCATTCTGAGAAATCGTTTGCATGTTCGGCCAGTGTCAAAGGAACTTCCCGACGGGAGAATGGCAACCGTGGTCCCCGTCCCCGGAGGTGCTAGCGTCGAGTATAACGTCTTCGCTTTCACGGCGGAAGAAGCCCAGGAATTGGTAGAAGCGATCCTTCTTCTGTTCGACTACGGCTTTTCCCAACCGAAGTATCAGGAATACGAGAAGCGGAGAGATTTCTTTCAGGGGATGGTGCTTCAGCGACAAGGTAAGCTGAAGCAGGCCCAAGACGAGTTGCCCGGCTATGAGCAACAGCTCGAAGAAGTCAAGGCCTTTAGGGATATCGATGCCAAATCGCTCGCTGACTTCCGGACGCAGCGATGGCTGATCTCGGCGGATCTGATTGGCATCCAAGCCCGGATTGAAGCCTGCGAGAGAATCTTACAAAAGGACAGCCCTCGGTTCAGCACTGTCACCCGTGAAGAGGCGGAAACGGCCAAGATCAGGGCCGAGATCGAACTGGTGGGGCTGGCCGCCAGAAGGAAAGCCATCGAGGAGATGGCCGAGAAGGGACAGCGATATGCGGAATTGGCGGCCAAGGCGAAGGAAGCGAGAGGGATGATACAGCACTACCCTCCCTTAATCAAGAAGGAAGAAGGACGTCTCGCCGAGTATGAACGTGCCGTAAAGGAAAAGATGCCGTTTGCCAAAGTCGGCCCGATCAAGATCCAGCCAATCCGCTGGGAGCCCGCCGAGTGACGCGCGGCGTCCTATAAAGCCGCGACCGTTGGTCGCGCCAAAATGACGTGGCGGGCCGTTTTGGCGATGCGTTTGGCGCGACCGACGGTCGCGGCTTTATAGGACATAAACCGGGAGATGAAAGATGAGACTAAGCTTCTACCTGTTGATTTTCGTATCTTGCACCTCGGCACAGGCCGCGGTCGAGAAGCCGAACGTTGTTTTCATTTTTGCCGACGACCAATGCTTCGAAACGATCCATGCACGGGGTAACGAACTGATCGAGACGCCTAACCTCGACAAGCTGGTCGACCGGGGGACGCTGTTTACCGACGCCTCGAACCAGGGCTCGTGGACGGGGGCCGTTTGCGTGGCTAGCCGGACCATGCTCAACACGGGCCGGTTCCTTTGGCACGCCCATCGGATCAACAAGACGGCCGAGAAGGAACGCCGGGCAGGGCGGTTCTGGTCGGAATACATGAAACGGGCCGGCTACGAGACCTACATGACGGGTAAGTGGCACATCCAGGCCGATGCCGTCAAGGCGTTCGACCACACGATCCACATCCGGCCCGGCATGCCCAATCAAACGCCCCAGGGTTACAACCGGCCCATCGAAGGCCAGCCGGATCCCTGGAGTCCGTCGGATCCGAAGTTCGGCGGATTCTGGAAGGGCGGAAAGCATTGGAGCGAAGTGCTGGGGGACGATGCGGTCGGGTTTATCGAGCAGGCCTCGCAACGCGACAAGCCGTTCTTCATGTACCTGGCGTTCAACGCGCCGCACGATCCGCGGCAATCGCCCAAGGAGTATGTCGAGCGGTATCCGTTGGATCGGATGACCGTGCCGATCAACTTCCTGCCGGAGTATCCGTTCAAGGACGCGATCGGTTGCGGCCCGGGCCTGCGCGACGAGAAGTTGGCCCCCTTCCCGCGGACCGAGTATGCCGTGAAGGTCAACCGGCAGGAGTACTATGCCATCATCACGCACATGGACGCGCAGGTCGGGCGGATCCTCAAGGCCTTGGACGGCTCGGGCAAGGCGGAGAACACCTACATATTCTTCACGGCCGATCACGGGCTGGCGTGCGGGCACCACGGCCTGCTGGGTAAACAGAACTTGTACGACCACAGCGTCCGCGTGCCGCTGATGGTGACCGGCCCCGGTGTGCCGAAAGGAGCAAGGAACGACACGCCCGTTTATCTTCAGGACGTAATGCCGACGACGCTCGAACTGGCCGGGACGGAAAAACCGGATCACGTCCAGTTCAAGAGCCTGCTGCCGCTGATCCGAGGCAAGACGAAACGACCCTACAACGCGATTTACGGCGCATATCTCGACCTGCAACGTTCGGTGAAACAGGACGGTTACAAGCTGATCCTCTACCCGAAGATCGCCAAGGCACGGCTCTATAACGTAAGCGAAGACCCGCACGAAATGCGGGATCTGGCCGAGGAACCCGCCTCCAAACCCGTCATGAAGCGGCTTTTCGCCGAGTTGGTAAAGTTGCAGCGTGAGACGGGCGACGCTTTGGATCTGCGGAGCGTGTTCCCGGGGCTCTAAACGGAACGGGTCGACGTGCCGTCGACCGCTAAACGACTTGCGGCGTTACTGCTTCCTTTGCAGCACTCGGACGACGTTGTTCTTGACGTCCATGATGTAGACGCGGTTGCCGTCGGGTGTGACGGCCAGGGCCATGTTGCTGCAGGAGGAGGCTTGGCCTCCGGCACGGTTGAAACGGTTGACGCCCACGTAGCCGACCAGGCTGAGGAACTGCCCGTCGGTCGTGTAACGCTTCACGCGCCCGCGGCCCGACTCGGACGTGTAGAGTACGTCTTCGGCGTCGAAGCAGAGGTTCATCGGGTTGCAGCAGCTTCCAAAGGCGGTGATGTCCTTGCGATTCTTCGAGCCCCACTTGGCCAGCCGGTTGCCGTCGCGGTCCAGCAGCACCACGCGGTAGGCCGAGTTCTCTGCCGCATAGACCACGCCGTTAAGCACGGCAATATCGCAGCGTTGGCAACAGCCGCGCAGGCCCTCGACGATTTGTTGGCGGTTCTCCAACTGGCGGTCGAGACGGAACAACTGCGACTTCGAGCGCAGGCTCCACGACTGGCCGTAGGCGGCAAAGACGTCGGTCTCGGTGGCCGCGATGCCCGAGACGCGGTTGCCCGGCGAGCGGCGCGGATGACGATGTCCGGCCGGCTTCTCGGAATCGGCGTCAGCCGGCTGCGGCGGCGGGGCCTTTTCGATCTGCGGAAGCTCGACGACCTTTAGTATTTGCCCGGCCGGGTCGAGCATGGCGATCTTGCCTTGCCCGCCGCAATAGATCGTCCCGTCGGCCGCCACGTCGATCGCCTCGGGCGGGAAGCCGGGAGCAATGGTGGCAATCTGCTGACCCTCGGGATTGATGACTTTGATCTGCTGGGCCTTCTCGTCAGCGGCCAGCAGGTTGCCGTTAGTATGCAGGCAGAGCGTGCTGAGTTTCTCGAACGTCACGGCCAGCGGCGGAAGTTCTTCATGCGTGGCCGTCTCGATCGCATCATCAACCACGCCCTCTTCCTTCTTCTCGGCCGCCGGTTGTTGCTCGGTTTGGGCGGCCGCTTGCTCCTGGGCACGGGCGGTCGACAGAGCGAAAATGACTAGGGCAAGCAGAAGCAGGAGTGATCGCATGGGCTGGTTCCTTGTGGAAGGCGTGGAAACTTAGTGAAGTTTCGCGAATAAGTGATTGTATCACATATCAATCGGTCTGCCAACCAGGGGTGTTTGCCAACAGAACGCACCGTTTAGCGGTCGGGCTTGCCCGACGTTTTTTATTGGCCGAGCGAAACGGCATCGCCAAAAAACGTCGGGCAAGCCCGACCGCTAAACGGCAACACTCAGTTCATATCGAAGTCGAGGCAGCGGACGGTTGACGTGTCGCGGATGTAGATGCGGTGGCCGGTGATGGCTGGGTGGGAGAGGACTTCGCTGTGGGCGTCGAACAATTGCACGCGGGAAAGCAATTCGTATCGATCGGCGCCCGCACGGACCAGCAGCAACTCGCCGGTGACCGTCGTTATCAACAGCCGGTCCTTGTTGCCGATGATCGATACGTAATCGTCAAAGGCCTCGTCTTCGGCCGTCCAGACGGTTTTCAGGTCCGAGTTCAAATCGAGACAAAACAACTCGCCAAAGCAGCCGAACACTTTGCCGTCGATCACCACGGGCGTGCTGGTGTCGGGGGCCAAGGCCAAGTTTTCGGCAACCGGTTTCGGTACAATCTTGCCTTGATCGTCGAACGCATACAGCCGGGCGCCGTTGTTCTCGGTGGTCACCAGCAGCTTGCCGTCGACCGCGATGGGCGTGGGTACGTTGAAGTCACCCTCCTCGGGCGGAAGCAACTTCCAAAGACGCCGGCCCGTCTCGATGTCCCAACCGCCGATGGAGATCGCATCGTAGCCGACGATCTGGCGTCGCGGCCCGAATCGACCGACAACGAACGAACTGTAAGCGGCCGCCGGACCGCCGCAGCGCCAAATCTCTTGGCCGGTTTGCGGATCCAAGGCGACCAGCGAAGCCTCCTTGCCGCCCGGGTTGACGATCAGTTTGCCGTCGACCAACAAGGGTGACGCACTGCAACCCCAGGTGATCAACTTGGCATGAAACTGGACCTGCAGATTGGTCTTCCACACGACCTTGCCGTCGGCCAGATTCACACAGTGCAGGTCGCCGAACGCGCCGAGCAGGTAGACCTTCTCGTCGTGGATCAAGGGCGTGGCCCGGGGTGAGTTGCCGTAGTCGAGGTCGCCGGGGGCCGGATACTGAAGCTTCCAGAGTTGACGGCCCGAGTCGGCGTCGAGGCAGCGAAAGACATCGTCCTGATCGGCCGGGTCGCGGTCGGCCACGATCACGCGGGAATCGGTCGCCGCAATGCCGGCCAGACCGGCGCCGGTTAATCCCTTTCGCCAACGGACTTTCACCGCGTTGGAAAGATCCTTCGGTAGCCAGGGGCTGATGCCGTCGCGACGCGGGCCGCGCCATTGAGACCAATCGCCGGTCGACGCCGATTTGACTTTACGGAAACCGTGCTTCGATTCCAGGGCCTTCAGCAGCGCACGATCGGAACCGACCCCCAGCAAGGCGTCGAGGACCTTTGCGCGAGTTTCCTTGGCCATCGATTCAGCGGCGAAGACGGTCACGAAGGGCACGGGGGCCGTTTTTCCGACAACCCGCAGATCCCCTTTGTCGATTGTCCCGCAGCCTTCCAGGATGGCCATGGCGTAGCTGGAGATGACCGCGGCCGCACCGCCGGGACCCTCGTGGTCGATGGCTGAAAAGGCCGCTTCGCTGCAACTGGCCGCTGTGACGATCGTCTCGGAGACTTCCACGCCGGCCTTCTTCAGGGCTTGCTTGGCGGCCGCGTTTTTCTCGTCCGAGTCGGCCGGGCCGAAGAAGACCTGGTAGCCGCCCAAGTCGGCCAGACTTTGGGCCTTGTCGTCGCTGGGTACGACGAACAGGCCGGTCAACGTGGTGGTTCCCTGCTTGTCGGTCAGCCGGGCGATGGGGCGGATCTTCAGCCTGCACTGCTTCGCGTCGCACTCGACCAGCGACTGCTTGCCGATGACCAGATCCGCGCCGCTTGACGCCATGCGCAGGGCTCCGGCCAGATCCTCGGAGTAGACGACTTCGACCTTGCCGCCGAGTTGCTTCTCGAGGAAGGCGCCCAGGCGGTCGTAGTCGCGCTGGGCATAGCCCTGCACGCAGGCACACGCCAACGGGGCGGCCAAGGGATCCATCACCACGACCGTCAGCGTCTCCGCCGCCGGGCAAGGCGAGGCCACTTCAGCCAGCGTCAGCGCGCACAGGCAGCCGATTGTAATAACTCTTCGCAAACGAAGTCGAATCATCGCAGGGTCTCGTCGGTGGCGGTCACTTTCACTGCGGCGGCGGGTTCCTTGCTGCCGGGCACGATCTTCACAGTATCCACCTGACCCAGGAACTCACCGTCGGGGCTGAAACTCTCGATCTGACCCAGATTCGACTCGTCCGAGTAGCGATGGATTGAATTGTTGGTCGTGTCGAGCACGAACACGTCGCGACCGTCGCGGCTGACTTCGACCGTGGTGCGAACGCATCCGCCGTCAAAGTCGTCCAAGACGACGATGCCGCGGAATTCGCCGTCGGGCGAGAACCGCTTGACCGTGTTCGGCGGGCCCGACTCGGCACAATAGATATCGCCGTCGGGTCCGAAGCGGACGTTCTTCGGCTCGCAACAACCGCCGAACCCGTCGGCCGCCTTGCGGTCGGTCTTGCCGAACGAGGCGAGCTTGTTGCCGTCGCGGTCGTAGCGTTCGACCCGATGCTTGGCGTTATGGGGGATCCAGAGTTCGCCGTTGTGCGCCTGGATGTCCATCTGTCCGCAGCAGCCGCGCAGACCTTCGACGATCAGTTCGGCGTTTTCGAAGTTATGGTCCATTCGGTAGACGGCGTAGCCGGAGCCCTTCGGCGCCGGACAGGCCACGAACAGGTCCTGGTCGCTGACCGCGATTCCGGTAACATTATTCCGCCGCGGCCTGGGGACTTGTTGCAAATCTGAAATAGTTCCGCCCGGCTTGGGAACGGGCGCCGCGCTGATCAGGGCCTTCGCGAGCGCTTCGAGGATCGAGGATTTCTTGCCTGCGACCTCTTCTGCTGGTTCTTCTTGCTCTGGTTCCAGCTCGGTTAGTGCCATCAAATCGGCGGTGGCTAGCGCGTTGCCGCGCTGGTCCAGTTTGGTTAGTTGTCCCGCCCCGCCGACGAAGATCGTCCCGTCGCGATGCACGCAGATGGCTTCGGGCTTGGCCTGAAGCGACCACGCGGTGACCAGTTTCCCGTCGGTCGTATAGGTGCGGATCTCGGACGACTGCCCGCCGTAGCAGACCAACAACGAGCCGTCGAGGTTCAAGCAGAAGTTCTGAACTAGATTGCCTCGCCTGGTCGGCTTGGACCCGTCTTCGGCATCGGTTTCGCTTTCGATTTCAATGACGGCCGTTTCGCTATGGCTGGGTTTCCAGGCCGGATCGGCGCGGAGCTGTTCCATCTCGGCCCGTTGCTGGGCTTCTCGTTTCTCTTCAGCCTCCTTGGCTTCCATCGGCTGCCCCTCGACCACGACGAACACACGGCTTTCCCCGATCTGAATCGTCCGCACATCGGCCGGCTCGGTCGCGACGGCCGCCTCGATTGCCGTGGCCTGGGCCGTTATGGATGGCTCGGCCTTTTCGCACGGCTCGGCTTCTTCGGCAGCGGCACACTCCGCAGCCGGTTCGGCCTTTTCACACGATCCGGCCGATTCACACGGCTCGGCCTTTTCGCACGGTTTGGCCGCCGGTTCCGACTGCTTGGCAGCGGCCCCGTCGTTTTCCGAAAGGGCTTCCGACGTGCAGCCGGAGCACACCAGCGTCAACGCGACGCACAACAGCATCAGTTGAGTCGACAAACGTCCTGTCCATTTCATGGCAACAACCTCCGAGAAAAAGGGTTTTCGTCTGGCAGTATTGGTATAAGGGGCACTGCTTCTGCGAAGCAGTGGCACACACAATCGTCAGTTTTCGAGGGTTTCCGTTTTTCAACGGGAAGTTGGCATTATCCCAAATCCTGCATGGTTGCGTCAAGGTTGGCTTGTCGTAATAGTCCTGCGGGGGGGTGGCGATCGCGTGGCAAGCCACATCATGTGGGCAGATGCTCCTTGATACGCTACCTTCTGGTAGATGTTCGCTCGTATTGCCCGATTCTTGTGTCTTATGTCCAGGGCGGAGTTTCGGTCGTTATGTAACGGGGCCTTTTTCGCCTGGTAATGTGGGCAATAAGTCGAGTTGAACCACAGTTTTTTCAAGACCACCCTATCCGGGCGCCCGGGGAGACCTGCCGATGAATCGTCAGCCATTCGAGACGCCGCCGCGTTGGTGGTCGCCGAAGTTGAGTCCCTGGTGGATTCGTTTCTGGCGGCCCTGGCGAAAACGGATGCAACGCAAAGAGCAACGGCTCTTGGAGGTCGAGGTCCGGGGCCTTGGGCACATTCGCGACGCGGTCGACCGGGGAGAGGGCGTGTTGGTCACACCGAATCACGCCAGCCATGCGGATTGCCATGCGGTGTACGCCGCGGCCGA
>CAYYOX010000181.1:0-11163 GCA_964473065.1 uncultured Planctomycetaceae bacterium
GCGGGCAACGGCCAAAAAAAGCCTAGAAAATCATAGCAAGCTGGACGCTGGGGGGCGCGATGTTAGAATGGGCTGTGATTCAAGCCCGGAACGGTTCCAGACTCAACCCAAATGGGAAAGCCCGGTCATAAAAAGTTAAAAATAGTAAACACACACCTTATTTCTTTTGCCTACATTCTGGACACTGCAATGTCCTTAACTGAACCACCTTAAAAAGACGGGTAGAGAACACATTCCCACATTTACAACGAAAGTCGGTCTTGTTGTTCCCGCCTTTGTATGAACCACGAACCAGTTTCAATGGAGTCCCGCACCACTGCAATCGTAGTTCGATTTCGTCATCTGTTAACTTATAGGCCATTGTCCTCTCCTTGTGCGTGTGTGGTCAGAACCCCATTGTAACAACTCACACAAGTTTCTTACCATCCCATCTCATCCATCCATTATCTGGTAGCCAATCTCCGTTGAATAACTCGATCCAAGAAACGCTGGGAGGGAAAGCCCCCATTGGCTTCTTCCCGAATTGGCTGAACTTATCCCGTCGTGAGAGCCGATTGTTTATCGAGCGGACACTGTTGGATACCCATCTAAGCTTCCGTGAGCCGCGGCCCTTCCTGCCCCAGGGTCGCGGCATTTTTTGTGCGCCGTGGCCTGGTGCCATGCCCGGTGTTCTTTTGGTTTTCTCAAAGTCCATTAAGCTCCCATCGCCGCACCACACCAACAACCCACCTCGACACAGATGAGCGAAACGGTAGAATATCGGCATCAGACCCTCAATCCTGCGGAGAGGACTAAGATGTCACGCTCAACCGACGACCAATACTTGGCAATCAAATCCCTAATGATGCCACGAGACACAAATCCTCACGGGACAATCTTTGGCGGTGTCCTGTTGAGCTATATCGACCAAGCCGGTGCCGCTGGAGCCCAGCACGAAATCCGGCGTTCTGGCTGGCCCGACCAGCCGCTCGTGACGGTCGCCATGAACAGCGTCGAGTTCCATCAACCAGTCTTTGTGGGAGATGTTGTGAGTTTTCTCACGAAGGTCGTTCGAGTGGGCCGTACATCAGTCACGATGCACGTGTCGGTTGAGACTGACCGGGGCGGTCAAACAATCAAGCTTACCGAGGCCGAGATTACTTTTGTTGCCGTGAAGTTGGCAGATGAAAGTCGGCAGCCGGTTCCAATTCGGGGTGAGTGACACTCAGGTGTCAAAGTATTGTTCTTGTCGAATTCGTTTGATAACATAGTTCTCTTTTGAATAACTCGATCCAATAACGCTGAGAGTGAAGGTGGTATTGGAACCTCATCCGGTGCCATGCCGATGTTCTTTTGGTTGGTACTAAGTCTTGATAAGCTCCCATCGCCGCAGGCGATGGTGCTGAGGAACCGGACGTGACGCCAATGACCGTGCGGTAAACTGCCATGACTGAAATCAAAGGACAACACCTCTACGTGAACCTGAGTGCCTCGCAGGTCAGACGACTGCTAAAGGGATTCGGGCACGGCGTCAGGAAGATTCAGAGTGCAGGAAGAAACCGAGCCGTCGTCATCCACACGGCTACGGGCCAACATCTTGAAGAACTGGAGGCGGTGTTTGGTGACGTAAAGATCTCATCCTCGGAGGAAGGATTGCGAGAAGATTGACGCTCGACCAAACCAGGGCGTTCGTCCCCGGTGCGGTTCTGTCTATAAAGAAGCACACTGTCAGAGAAGTCGAGTTATGTACAAACCCAACAAAGAGTCGAGACTCGATGGGAGCGTTTCCCAATGAGATCTTCTCAAGGGGGTTGCGTGGTCACCCAACCACCCTTATCCTGTAAAAAGGGGTCTAAAGGGAAGAAGGTGTTGGGAGTAATCAGGGAAGAAGGTGTTGGGAGTAATCATCTGCGAAGGAGTTCTGCCCGCTTTTGAAGATGACGTGATGAAGCTGAAAGACATAGATGTCTTCTGCTACTACGGCTGGCAACTGAAGTTGCGAAAGTGGTCAAAAGGGTAAGCAAGTGCAGGAGGTAGAGATGACGAGCGAATCGATGTGTGCGGTGTTCCCCTACCTCAGGACACGCGAGCGAGTCAAGATTCGGGGAATAGAATTTCGCAGCAACAAAGACTTGGAGGATTTGCCGCCCGACGCCCAACAAGCAATTGAGATGCTCTGCAGCATGTTTCTTATTCAGGATGGGGTCCAAATCACCGAAATGACCTGCGCACAGTTGGATACGCCCGACGATCAAGCACAGCCTCACGACCTACTTCAGCGTCTCCGGGAAGCGAGATTACTTGTAGGATACCTCTACTCTACTCCGCAACCCGGAGGTGGCGTGTTCCTGGCGTCTGAAAACTCTTCAATGTTAGTGTTTCGACCCGGTGACCTTGCGTCTCGCCCCGGCATGGTCCCTACCGCTCTCGTTTGGAGAGACCGCTATGAAAAGAGCAGGATGACCCGCCTTGACGGCAAGGAGATTCCGAAAGAGGACATGATCCCCGGTTACGAAGTAATCCGCGATTTCACCAGTCATTTCTGGGTCGGGGACTCAAGCCGAATCTACCCAGAAACACCCTTTACTGTGCTGAATCTTTCTCAAGAGCTTTCGGGAGATCTCGGGATGCTTCTATCTCGCCCACACAACTGGGCGCTGGCGTCGTTGTTCGAATCCCCCTGGCGTGACGTGCCGGAGACAAGAGAACGAGCCTTCACAGCTATTGACTGGTACTTGAAGAGTTGCCGTGCTTCGATCCCCGAGTCAGAGGCAATCGTTCATCTCGCTATTGCCCTCGAAAGCCTACTGAAGATCCGGTCAGGCGAGAGCTTAACAGAGCGATTCAAGGATGCGGTTCTGACTCTTGTCGGACCAGTGCCGCGTCTCGACAGTTGGCTTGACCAGTTTTACACGGCTAGATCAAAAGCCGTTCACGAAGGAATTCCTTCGGAGACAGTCTTCTTTGCAGTGGATCGGAAGTCGTCGCGGAGTCGCAACACACAGGCAGGTCCAATTCCCCACGGCTCCCTACTTCAATATGGTCGTCATGTTTTCCACCTGTGCTTGTCATCCGTGCTCTCTGGTGCCGCTCACGCTCAGGCAATAGGACTGGGAGACATGTTTGTTCACAATCGCGAACGGGTCGCAAGCATCTGCAAGGAGCTTTCTCAGTCGGCTGTGCCACCTGAAGAGCGATTGCGTAACATAGCGCAGACTGTGGGCGGACTACATGAGGTGTTCTCCAACGTTCTTGAGCCACATGTTGAGGTGAAGAGCGTTCTTGGAGCCGCCCAACTGATCCTGCAAGGCTACCTTGATACGAAGCCACAGGTTTCCGAAGAAGCAGCCGAAGCTGTCCGGCAAGCGGTCTCTATGTCGAGCGAGAAGGACTTCGAGAAACTGAACACGCTAAAGGAGTGCGCTGCAAAGCTGCGCGAAGAACGAGAGCGGATCGGACCACAGGAATCGACATTCCTGACTACCGTCCTGTCCTTTCTGGATTACGTTACGGGGGCTGGTTTTGCTTTGCGATGCTACTGGGAGCAGCGCTCGACGAGCGACGAGTGTCGCACCTCGGGACCTGAATGAAACGCTGTTCCCACCATCTGTTGCTGAAGATACTCATGCGAGGCGGGACTACCACAACGGTCGGTTGAAAGAGTATTGTGACGGCAACAGCATTCCTTTGGTGGATATCTGCTCTCAACTGCGGAAGAGGTGTTCAAGGTGCTCCGTGAAGTCCATGAGGCACGGTAGGGCTGCTTAAAGGAAACGGCAATGCAACTGGCGTGGCTGACAGACATCCATCTGAACTTCCTGGACGGCACCGAGCGGCATCAATTCCTCGAATCGGTGAGGGACCAATCCGATGCAGTGGCGGTGAGCGGAGACATTGGCGAAAGCCACGATCTGGCCAAATACCTCCGGGAGATGGAGGAGATTATCCAGAAGCCGATCTATTTCGTTCTCGGGAACCATGATTTCTACCGAGGTTCGATTGCGAAGACCCGAGTGGAAGCCACCGAACTAGCCCGAGAGTCGAAGTGCCTGAACTATCTGACGGCTATGGGCGTTTGTGAGCTTGCGGCTGACACCGCTATCATCGGGCACGACGGTTGGCCTGATGGTAGGCTGGGCGATTACTGGAATTCCGATGTTATCTTGAACGATCATCTGTTGATCGCAGAAATCTCGAAGTGGTATGAGGGTTTCGTCTTGGATAAACGTGGCCTGAGCGAAACGCTGACCGCCCTGGCAGATGAAGCCGCCCGACACTTCAAGAGAGTGCTGGAAGAGGCAGCGAGCAAGTATCATAATGTCATTGCCGTGACGCATGTTCCACCGTTTCGGGAAGCAGCGTGGTATCAAGGGAGAGTATCCGGTGACGACTTTCTCCCGTATTTTGCGTGCAAGGTGGTTGGCGATATCTTGAAGAGCGTGATGGAGGCACACGCGCAGTCCAACCTGCTCGTCTTGTGTGGACACACTCACGGTGGTGGCGAGCTACAGGTCTTGGATAATCTGCGAGTATTGACTGGCGAGGCGAGATACAAGAAACCTGTAATTCAGCAGGTATTCGAGATCGAGTGAGCAGCGACGATGAAGATCCTCTTTCTCCACGGCTACCGTGCCCCCTCTTACTACAAATGGCAACTGGAGACTCCTCGCTTTTCGAGGTATTGTTGGTGATATTCCTCGGCTCGATAGAACGTCGAAGCGGGCATGATCTCAGTAACAATCGGCTTCCGATACTTGCCACGCTTTTCAAGTCGCTCCTTGGAAACCTTTGCCAACGTTTCTTGCTCCGTGCTGTGAAAGAGGATTGCCGACCGATACTGCGAACCGACATCCGGGCCTTGGCGGTTCAGTTGCGTGGGATCGTGGTTCTTCCAAAACACTTCCAGAAGTTCTTCGTATGATACCTTGGTAGGATCGTACTCCACTTGCACCACTTCGGCATGGCCGGTGTCGTGGGAGCACACGTCTTCATAGGTCGGGTTGGCAAGCGTCCCACCGGAATACCCGACCGCTGTCGATAGAACTCCTTCGACTTGGCGAAATGCCGCTTCAACTCCCCAGAAGCAGCCCGCTCCGAAAGTTGCCTTTTGCATTTAGTAATCTCCTCCGCTCTGTGCGGTTGGTTTTAGTGCCTTGGAATGCTCCGACAATGAAAGCATTGTGGCGGTCGCCCCGAAACAGATGGCAAGAACAACGGTCAAGCCGATTGCCTGATCCAACGGGCCCATCACAGCATTACTTCTTTGCTAGTTCATCTTCGATCACTTTGATGACTTTGGGAGAATCGGGCTTGGTGCGAGGAGAAAAGCGAGCGACAACCTCCCCATTGCGGCCGATAACGAACTTCTCGAAGTTCCAAGTGATCTTGCCTGCACCCTTCGGCTTGGTGTCCAGCGAAGTTAGATGCTTGTACAGATCGCAGGCCCCTTTGCTGTTGACTTGAATCTTGGCAAACATGGGAAATGTAACGCCGTAGTTCACACGACAGAATTCCTTGATGTCCTTGGCCGTGCCCGGCTCCTGCTTGAGGAACTGATTGCAGGGAAACCCGAGTATCGCCAGCCCTTTCTCGGAATACTTTTCATGCAACTTCTGCAATTGTTCGTATTGCGGCGTGAGGCCACACTTGCTGGCCACGTTCACCACCATGACGACATCTCCCAGGTGCTTGCTGAGATCAGCCTCCTTGCCACCGAGTGTTTTCATCTTGAAGTCCAGTGCGGCAGGCGTCTTCTTTTCGACTTTTTCGGCGGCGCTGGCTAATGAACCAATGGTCATGGCAAAACCTCCAATGAGAATGAGTGGAACGATTCTGGACATGGTTTGTGTCTCCAGTCGATTCTTGGGGGCGAGGAAGAGGGACACTTTCGATCAATTCTACGCCGCTGTTGTATTTGGTGGCCAGTTCGGATGGCCGAGATGCCACAAGACTGCAGTAAAACCGTCAAATGCGGCGAGCAGGACACCCGGGACTAGAAAGCGCGAGAGAGTCCGGTATCGGTGCCCCCGCTGCCCTTACCTCACAGCACGTTACCCAGGGCAACGCTACATGGGGGCTGACAGGACCATGCGTCTGCGGAGAGCTTTCCTCTGTTTCAATTCTTCCCCCAGAATCCGAACGCACCAACGGCCAACATCAACCAGCCGATAATAAAGGAGATGCCTCCGACCGGCACAGGGTAGACAAAGAACTTACGTCCGGTCGCCAACCATGCGAAGAGGAAGCCTGAAAACAGGATGATACCAAGCAGCATGGCCCAACCGGCGACATCGAACAGTCGGCTCCGGTTGTGTAAGCTTAACAGCCCGACCAAGATAAGGCCGATGGCGTGGATCATCTGGTAATGGACAGCCGTATGAAACGTCTCAAGCTGTTCTGGCGTCAGCTGCGTCTTCAGTACATGGGCACCGATAGCACCGAGCCCAACCGCCAGGGCTGCCAGAAGGCCGCCCAGGACAATGAATAAGGTCGTTGGCATTTTACTTCTCCCGATCTTGGGTTACTTCTGCGAGTAGATTCACAAGATCGTCTGTTTACCGTTGGCGTGCGTTCCAGAATGTTCTGCGCAAGGATAGAGGGGCTGTTCTTCACTCCCGGTTCACTTCGACCGGCTCGATGTGGACCCTGAGTTCCATGTCTTGCCCCTTCTCTTTCCAGCCGATCTCGAAAACCTGGCGGCGTTGGCTGAAGTGCAGGTGCTCGACCGGAATCTCCTTGATCATCTCGCCGAACTCGAACTCAGCGAGTTCGTAGCATATCTCCTGTTCAGCCTTTTGATGGCCGTTTCCCCCGTGCTCCTCTGACTCCTCGAATCCTGTCGGCCAGACCTCCAGGACGTGACATTCGCAGCCTTCGTCGTAGTAATACTCGTAGTGGCAGCCGTGCAGGCACCAACACCCGGACACGGGGCATAGCATCGACTGGAGGACTTCTTCCAGTCGGGCTTTGATTTTGGACTCGTCGGCGTTCATGGTCGCAATCTCCAAGTATTCATTGGGTCGGTGATGTCCGGGGCATCGTAGCGGTCCATCGTCCCCAACTCGGCTATTTCTGCCTGTACGCGATTCCTCGACATGCCGTCATTAGAAATACTCCTCACCCGATGACTCCCCATCCAGCTGCTTCATCTTGTATTCCGTGATCGCTTCATCCCATTCCTCCAGGTCCACGTCAGAGATGAGATGTTCATTCGCCTCTGTAACCATTAGCCCCGTTTTCTCAAAGGCATAAATGATCGCCGGGTCAAGCCCCGCCTGCTTCATCGCCTCCACCATGAAATGCTCGGCGTGTTCCAGGGGCGGCATGTTGAAGAAGAGGTTGTCGCCGGGTCCAGGCTCCCGCCCGTACTTCTTGGTGAACTCGCGTTTTTGCTCTTCTATGACCTCTGCCACTTCGTCGGTCATGGGAATGGACTTGAAGATGTTGCCTTCATCGTCCACCAGATAGTCGAACCCCTTGCCGTGGCAGCAATCGCCGTATTTCTTGTCGCTGCCGCAGGGGCAGGCGGCGTTGGGAGAAAGTCCTTTTCGAGACATCAAAACAGCCCCCCTTACTTGAGCCACTTCCGCATATCCTTGTTCACCGCAGCAGCACTGAACTTCTCAGGATCGAATTTCCCACCGACCCACTCCAACATCTCCTCGTGTTCTTCGTGCTTTGGGTCTTGGATGGCTTCAAGGAACTCGGGATAGCCCCAAGGACCACCGCAGTCCTCAGGCGGACATGCCCGCTTGCCTTCAACACAGCGAGGATACTTGACTTTGGGCTCAGCAGGCGACACCTCTTCAACCTCGATGGTGTGTTCCCAACTGTCCCCAAAATCGTAAGTATAGCTGAAAGTCCTGCATCCCTGGTCCACAAGATGAGCCAGCGATTCCGAGTGCGTGCTTATGTCATCCGGGTCGCCGCCCATTTCCGGGTCGGTGTATTGCTCGCCACCAATAGCAAACATGTGCAGGTGAGAGTTGTACCAACCCATACATATTTGGATGACAACGTGAAGGTCAGCCAACGTGCAATCTTCAACCTGAACCCGACGCCAAATGGACGGGTCTATATTGTCCAGCGTAATCTTTAGTCGGTAGACGGTGTTGGTGTCCTGCTTCTCTTCACGAACGTCCTCGGTGCAGCGATGGAAACCATCAAGAACACGTTCGGTCGTGCTGAGCAGCTTCACCTTGTCCTTCTCTTCGGCGTCCAGCATTGCATCTGATATGACGAAACACAGTGATGCCAAATCGTTGACCATCAAATTGAAAGTCCTAGGTCCTTTTGATTCGACATCGAGTAGAGTTCTCAGCGGTTCCTTGACATCCGTCAATTCGAGGATTGCTGCCCGCTGGGGCTTCGTGAATTTCACCTTGACCGTCTGTGTGCGGCTGAGCTTTGGGCTGCCTTTTGATTCCTTCCTATCCGCCATCGCCAAGATACCGGCAGCAAACTCGGAAATCTTGACCGCCCTTTCGGCGTCGGCATCATCTGGCGACGAGAACACTCTCAGGGCGGGGGCAGGTTCTTCGTCCGTGTATTGGTCCAGCAAGCTCTGAACCTTCTCGAAGAGTCCGTCCAGTTTCTTCTGGAACATTTTGTCTTCAGTGTGATTGGCTTCGGCAACTACATAGCCGCCGAAATCATAAAGCTCATCGAGGGTGAACTGGACGGGCTTTTCTGGCGGCGTATCCTGAATAGTCTGGATGTACTCCTCATCCATGCACATGAGGTCGTTCAGAACCAGTGTCCGCTCATCGGCGGTGAGTTTCAGCCCTACTTTCTCACCGGGCTTGATTTGCTTGCGTTGGGGCATTGTCATCCTCTTTGGCGAAACGATTTGTCCCTATTTCACCTTTTTGAGGAAGATTTGGCAAGGGGAGTCGCAATCTGGCTTCGGAAACGCCACCGTGACGGTGGTTCTCACCGCCATCCTCTGGGCTATAATGGCCCTGATAAGAAAACTGTCCCGATAGGCGGGATGTTTCAGCCTCGAAATCATGAAGGAGCATTAGATGGCCAATTTAGCCGCTACACTGAAGGAAGAAATCCAGCGTTTGGCGAGAAAAGAGATCAAAGCACAGACCGGCACCACCAAACAGGCCGTGGCACAATACCGGCGAGAGATCGCCAAATTGAAGCGGCAAATGCGAGAGCAAGAGAAGAAAATCTCGCTCCTGGAGAAGCGGGAACAGAAGCGGTTGGGACAATCACCAGCCGCCGAAGAACCTGCGGAAGACGTTCGCTTTTCGGCTAGATCCGTTGAAGCTCAGCGTCGTCGCCTGGGCTTGTCGGCCAAGGATTATGGGAAGCTCGTGGGCGTCTCGCCGCTGACCATCTACAACTGGGAACAAGAAAAGACCCGCCCGCAGAAGGCTCAGCTTGCCGCGTTGATCGCCGTTCGAGGAATCGGCAAACGGGAGGCGTTGGCAAAGCTCGACGTGCTGAAAGCTGAGGAGAAGAAGGCGGCAAAGAAGCCTCGTAAGAAAGCTAAGAAGAAGGCCAAGCGGAAGTAGGTTCGCCATCACATCCTCCGGTCCACGGGCAGGTCGTCGATGTCGTGGCCAACAGAACGCACACGGAACCGACGCGATATCCCCGACCGTCCTCTGCCACAAGCACCGATCTGAACGATGCCCATTGCTATGGAAATTCTGTTCTGTACCGTCGATGGGGCTATGGACAATTCCGGTGAAGGAGTTCAACATCAAGCTGAGCTTCCAGCGTGGGAAGCTGGCAAAAGCTGCCTAAGGACGGGGGAAAAGAAAAAGCCCCCAGAGAAGGAGTATCTAGAAAGAGGCTCTGGAGTTGAAAGAACATCATGCCTGCAAAACTTGACGTAACTGGCCACTACTGTCCGGTTATAAGTCGAATAATGGCAACTGTTTAGAGCAAGGGGTATTTGGGAAATGGTGCGGTGAGTGGGTTAGAAGCTGGAAAACAGGGGTTTTTTCGAAGGGGTTGACACTCAGAATTTGGAGGATTTCGGAGAGGCTGCGGTCGACCTTCAGTTCCTTCTTGATAATGGCAACGAGCACGTAAACGCTGATTGCGATCCAGACTTGGGTTCGCACGGCATTCGCGGACGTACCGTAAAAGGACTTGATTCGTAGATGTTGTTTGATCCATTTGAAAAACAGTTCGATCTGCCAACGGCACTTGTAGAGTTGTGTGATCGTCAGCGCCGGAAGCACATGGTTGTTGGTCAAGAAGACGAACCGCTTCTCGGTCTCGGCATCGAAGTAGTGGATGCGACGCAACGGCTCGGGATACGATTGCGACGACTTCACACCCGCCAACATGATCGTCTGATCGCTGCGAAGTCCGGCCGTCTTGTCGACGGCATGCGACTGCCGCCGCTTGTAGTCGAGGTTGTTCTTGGCACGACTGAGAAAGAACGCGGAGTATTGGTGCAACCGATACAGGCGAGTAAAGTCGATATACGCTTTGTCCATGATGTAGAATGCGCCCGGCTCGATCGGCAGTTCGTCCAGAATGTTCACATCGTGTGTTTTCCCATGCGAAACCCGGATAAAACAGGGGATATTGCCCCGTAAGTCGATCAGGGTATGAAGTTTGACGGCTCCTTTGTGACGGCGAAACGTAGCCCAAGGAAAGAGCGAAAGGCAAAGATCGATGGTCGTCGAATCGAGGGCGTAGGCAGCACCTTGAAGGTCGACGCCGAAGGGTTCGTCGGCATAGAGTATTCGTGCATGACGGATAAGTACCTGCGCGAAATCGGCGTAAATACGCCAATCGCGGCCACGATTGGCATCGGCAATCGTGCTGCGTGCAATACGGCCTCGAAAGCCCATGTGGTAAAGCTTTGGCTCGACCGACCGCAGGCACGTCTCGATATCGCGCAAACTTTCGCGATAGGTCAATTGTGCGAATGCCATAGCCATGAATTGATCGCGACACGAGAAGCCCCGCATCCGATGGTTGCCGCGATAACGCCGCACGCATTTGTCGAAATCGTGCCGAGGAAGGAATTCCATCAACTGTGCGAACACCAACTTGCCTGTATGCATCGACCATCTCCTGCCACAAGAAAAGGGCGTAATGATGGTCTATTATCGTTGGCGAGTTGAAATCGTGCGCGCTCATTGTGCGTCGTAAACCATTATCGTATCGTTACTTCCAACTATTTTTGAAATCTTTAACCGGACAGTAGTG
>CAYYOX010000182.1:0-10301 GCA_964473065.1 uncultured Planctomycetaceae bacterium
TGAATGGTGGGGGGTTGCGCTGGGGTGTGTACGCTACCGCGGTAAGAAGGCCCGGTGCTCACTTGGGGGCTGGCGAATGTGGTCACTCGTCGGCCGGGCGCCTCGGTCGAGCGGATGGAATCGCTGATCACGGACGTGCTGGAGCAGTACGTCGAGGAAGTCGACGAGGTGGAACACATCTATAGTGTTTCTCGGGCCGGTCTCTCGCTGCTGCAAATCGAACTCAGCGACGAGGTCACCGAAGCCGAGCCGGTCTGGCAAAAGGTGCGTCACAAGCTGGCTCAGGCCGCGATCAAGCTGCCGCTCGGGGTGATTGGCCCCGATCTGGACGATGAGATCATGGGGACCTTCGCGCAATTGATCGCCTTGACCGGCGACGGCGTGAGCTATCGCCAATTGAAGGACCATGCCCAACGCCTCGAAGACCGACTCCGATACTTGCCGAGAACGGCTTCGACCACGCTTTTCGGCGTCCAGCAGGAGGTGATCCAAGTCGAGCTCGACCCGCTGAAGCTGGCGGCCTACGACTTATCCTTCCCGCAGATCGCCGCCGCAGTACGCAATCGTAATACGCGACGCCCTTCCGGACGCTTGCGGATCAATCAGAACGAGTTGCTGGTCGAAGCCAGCGGAGAATTCAAGACGGATGCACAGTTGCGTCAGATGGTGCTTATAGTCACTCCGGAAGGCCGCACGCTGCGTCTTGGCGATGTGGGCAGAATCGTCCGCACCACCCGCCAGCCTTCCGAACCATTGGCCCGACTTAACGGCAAACGGGCGGTGGTCGTGGGGGTTCGGGCTCGACAGAACCTGCGGATCGACCGCTTCGGAGAACAAGTCGATCGGGTCGTGCAGCAGTTTCAACCGACCTTGCCCGGGGATGTCGAGTGCGTCGCGTTTCACGACCTGGCACGATACACGCGCCAGCGGGCCAGCCAACTCTCGTGGACGCTGCTGTTGAGCGTGACGTTCGTGTTCCTTTCCACCGCGTTTTTCATGGGATGGCGCGGAGCTTCCGCGGTGACCGCGGCGATTCCCATCACGGGGTTGATCGTCCTGGTGCTCTTTTCCGCGCTGGGTGTTCCGCTGAATCAGATGTCGGTCATGGCGATCATCATGGCCTTCGGGCTGTTGGTGGACGATGCCATTGTGGTCACCGAGCAAATTCATCGTCGCGTGAGCGAGGGAGTGCCCGTCAAGGTCGCCGCAGCCGAGGAACCCTACCGGCTGACCGTTCCGCTGGTGGTCACCACGTTGACGACCATTGCCGCGTTTCTGCCGATCTACCTACTGCCCGGCGGCGTCGGGGAGTTTGTGCGAGCCATCCCTGTGAGTCTGGCGATTTGTCTGCTAACGGCGTTGCTGGTGGCCATTAGTGTGATGCCTTGGCTCTGTACGCTGCTGATCGGCGACGAACCGCGAACGACCGGTAGCGAACGAATCGGCCAGTCATTCGCGTCGCGGCTTTCCGGGTTTACGGAAGCTCGGTATCGACGCCTGCTGGCTCGGGTCCTTGCCAGGCCGGCATTGACGTTGCTGCTGGTGGTGGCCATCTTGTCGTCGCTAGGTGCACTGGGTTTGACGCTGCGGCGGGATTTCTTCTCCCCGGTACAGCGAGATCAGTTTGTCGTGGATGTCTTCGCGCCCCAAGGTAGCGCCCTGTCCTATACCTCGGAACTGGTCGGTCGCATCGAAGACGTGCTCGCCGGGCAGAAAGAAGTCGTTAGCACGGCCTCCTTTATCGGCCGCAATGCGCCGCTGATCTTCTACAACCTGGAAAGCCAGGAGACCTACGCGAACCACTTCGCCCAATTGGTCGTCAACGTCGGCGACTGGCGCCATACGGCCCGGGTTGCCCAAATCGTACAGGACAAGCTGCAAGCGACGATCGAGGACGCCGAATGTTGTGTCCATATCCTCGAGCACGGGGCCCCGTTCGTGGCTCCGTTCGAGATTCGCATCAGCGGCCCGTCGGTGGCCACGCTCCGTGAACTGGGCCGGCGGGCCGAAGAGCCGTTGAGCTCAACGCCGGGGGTCCGCAATGTTCGTACCAACTACGGCAGCGACGTGCTCAAGCTGGTCGCCGAGGTCAACGAACCGGTGGCCCGACGAATTGGTATCGACCAAAGCACGGTCGCCGACGAGTTGCGGTATCGGCTGGACGGTCTTGTGGCCGGTTATATGCAGGAAGGTGACGAGCGGATCGACATTCTCTTGCGGTTTCCCGAGGAAGAACGCAAAGACGTCACGGATCTCGGTTCGATCTATTTCAAGCCGTCTCCGACCGCCGGACTGATCCCCTTCTCGACCGTGGCCAAGTTGGCGCCGCAATGGGAACCTTCGAGCATCTACCGCCGCGACGGCCAACGCACGCTCTCGGTCCTGGCATATCCGAAGTTCGGCTTGACTCCGGCGGAAGTATCCCGGCACTTCACGCCATGGCTGGCCGCCTTGGAAAAGCGTTTGCCGCCGGGTTACACGATCGAACTGGGCGGCGAGAACGAGCAACGCCGTGAGGCCGAGACCAACCTGCTGGCCAACGCCGTCTACGCCATCTTTCCCATCCTACTGTTGTTGATGGGAGAGTTTCGCTCCTTTCGCTTAACGGCGATGATTCTCGCTTTGATTCCCCTCTCGCTCGGAGGCGCCATGCTGGGCCTTTTCCTAACTGGTTGGCCGCTGAATTTCATGGCCATGATGGGCATGATGATGCTCATCGGCGTGGTCGTCAATGACGCGCTGATCCTGGTCGACGGGTTCGAGAAGCGACGCCATGCCGGAGAGAACGTTCGCGAACTCGTCATGGAAGGCACGCTGGAGCGATCGCGCCATGTCGTGATCACCACGGTCACCACGCTGGCCGGGTTCCTGCCGCTGGCCCTTTCACCCTCGTTGCTTTGGCCGCCGCTGGCGATCGTAATCATCGGCGGCCTGGCCCTAGCCACGCTGGTAACCCTGATCGGCATTCCCGCCGCCTACGTCGTCTTGTACAAGAACCTCGCCGATCACCAAGTTGGCTGAGGCTGTCCTTACCATGCTGCACTTTAGGACATCTCTGTGCAATTGAGGCGGAATTAGTATTGCACAAGAGGGCGACTCTCCCGATGCTTCTGTTTTCTGGTAAGGAAACACCACATCGGGAGAGCCACGGATGGGCAATGATAAACGATCTAAGAACTTGTACAGGAATTACTTCCGGAATTTGTTTAGCCGCCGCCGGCACGGCGGTGAGGGCTAGACTTCCAATCTCATCGCCGTGCCGGCGACGGCTAAACGACTGAAAAGGAGCCGTGCTAGTGGTCAATCATCGCTCCACGGTGGCAAGCCCCGTGGTGGCGTTTACAGTTTGAGTAATGATGAATCGCTGCAAAACCGCAAGCGGCCTTAACCGGCGATCCACATGCCTAGGCGATAGGTGATCAGTGCGCCGATGTAGGCCAGCACGGTCATGTAGGTGAAGGTGAATACGGGCCAGCGCCAACTGTTCGTCTCGCGGCGGATCACGGCCAGCGTGGCCGCACATTGGGCACACAAGGCGAAGAAGACCATCACCGACAGGGCCACCGGGATGTTGAACACACGGCGCGGCGGATCGCTGCCGTCCCACGTGGCCTCGTGCAGTCGGGCGTGGAATCGGGTGACGTCTTCTTCCGATTCGACGTCAACATCCTCGCCCAAGTTGTAGATCACGCCCATGGTGGCCACCACGATCTCGCGTGCCGGGAAGGAAGCGATCACGGCACATCCGATCCGCCAATCCCAGCCCAACGGCCGAACGACCGGCTCGATGAACTGGCCGGCTTGACCCAGCAGACTTTGACGCTGGTACTCGCCCCGGATTTCCCCGTCGATTTGCGCCAGCCGCCCGGCGACTTGCTCTGAACGAGGATCATCCGTGTCGAGCGTTTCGGCCTCGGCCAGCAGGGCGGTCCGTTCGGCCTCGAAGGGGCCCTCGACCGCCTGCTGATCGTGCGGGAAGTAGAGGGCGGCCCAGACCAGCATCGACACGACCAAGATCAACGTCCCGGCCGTTCGCAGAAAGATCCATGCCCGGCCGAACACTCGATAGATGACCGTCCGCGGCGACGGCCACTTGTAGCTAGGCAGTTCCATCAAGAACGGCGGCGTCCGGCCTCGCAAAATGGTTCGTTTGAAGACCATAGCCATGACAACGGCCGTCACGATCCCCAACGCGTACAAGCTCAACAGCGTCAATGCCTGCAGGCTGAGGTAACCGCCCAGACAGGTCGTCGGCGGAATGAATGCGGCAATCAGTAAGGCATACACGGGCAGTCGAGCCGAACAGGTCATCAGCGGGGCAACCAGGATCGTGGTCAGGCGATCCCGCTCGTTCTCGATCACTCGCGCCGCCATAATGCCCGGGATCGCACACGCAAAACACGAGAGCATGGGAATGAACGATCGGCCGCTTAAGCCCACTCGGGCCATGAGTCGGTCCATTAAGAACGCAGCCCGGGCCATGTATCCGCAATCTTCCAGGATGGCAATGAACAGAAAAAGGATCAGGATCTGGGGCAAAAAGACGAGCACTCCGCCCACGCCGCCAATGATTCCGTCGACCGCCAGACTGCGAACCATGCCCTCGGGCAACCATGCCGCGACCAGATCTCCCATCGCTCCGCAGCCGGCGTCGATCAGATCCATCAGCGGAACGGCCCAAGCAAAGACGGCCTGGAAGACGAGCACCATCACGGCGGCAAATAGGAGCGTCCCCCAGAAACGGTTCGTCAACACGCGATCCAGGCGATCGGTCGCCGTGATCAGATACTGACTGGGCTGGCTGATTACGCCGTCAAGAATCTCCCCGGCCCAGCCATATCGGGCTTCCGTCTCGACGCCTGGAATAGCACATCCGGCCTCGGCCAACCGCGATCGGGCGGCCGCAAACTGTTCGCCGACCTCTTGCCGTTCGCCGTCCAGCAGCGCCCGTTCGAGATACCCGTTGCTGTCCAAGAGCAACCGACGAATCAGGCACGGCGATAGATCTTCCGCCGCCGTTTCCAGTTGTTCGACTTCCCGCTCGAACACCTCGGGAAAGGGCGACCGATCGTAGACCGTGTGATTCTTGACTACCTGGGCCAAGGCGGCCTGAACCTCGTCCAGCCCGACTTGCCGATTGGCCTGGACAGGAATTACGGGAATCCCCAGCCGCTTTGCCAATCGATCGAGTTTCAGGCGAACATCGTGCCTCTTGGCCACGTCCATCATATTGACGGCCAAAACAGTCGGTAAACCGAATTCCAGGACCTGACCGGCCAGGTAGAGGTTGCGCTGGAGATTGGACGCATCGACAACGCAAATCACCGCGTCGGGCACGGGGCTGTCTTCATAACGGCCCAACAGCACATCGACGGTCACCATCTCATCGCGAGATCGCGGCGCCAAGCTATAGAGCCCCGGCAGATCGATCAGTTCGTAGCGCTGGCCCCCATGGTACATTTGGCCCGTCTTCTTCTCGACCGTCACGCCCGGATAGTTGCCTACGTGCTGGTGAATACCGACCAGGGCGCCAAAGAGCGTCGACTTGCCCGTGTTGGGGTTGCCAATCAGAGCGACAATGCGAGGGCGCGCTTCGGTAGTGTGCGACATAAGAAGGGCCGAAATGAAAGGGGCCGATCAGGCCGAGGCGGCGTCCGGCTCCACGAGAATGCGAAGCAGGTCGTCGGCACGGAAGCAGACCTTATTCCCAGCCAGACGGACAATACAGGGATTGCCCGGTCGGAACATCTGGATCCGCGTGCCGCCGCGCAGGCCGAATTCCTCGAGCCGATGGACGTGATCCGCCTGTCCGCTAATACGACAGACATAGGCGGACTGGCCGGGAGTCAAGCTGCTCAGCGGAACCGATTTATCAATCATGAGGAATGCGCCGATGGTGTGGGTTGCAGTGTCTCGCAACACTGAGACTCAGTCTCACTATCGATCTAGAATACCGCGCTGCTGCAATGATATCAACCCCTTAATGTGAAAAAATGCCCCCTCAACTTGAGCGAAGTGACGTAAGTCACTGCCGTCAAGCGGTTTACGGATTCCAAATTGGCCGAAAATAATTCGCCCTGCCGGACTATTTTTCGGCCATTCCAGGTGCCGTGTGTGGCCTGCCGACCGTTTCCTTACTGAAACTTCGCGCCGCTGGGCAATGTAAGGCTCAATATAACTCTTACGTGGTCATCAACTTGTCGATGGCCGAGAGGTCAATCAATGTCAACTCCGTGCCCGATCAGGTTTGGTTATTGCGAGCAATCAGTGTATCGATCGCGTCGACCCGGCGGTCGCGGTTGAAGTCGTGGACGTTGTCGATCGCGGCCGGGTCGAAGAACGGATGCGGATTCTGCCGGGTCGCGAGCACATCGATGGCGTCCACCGCCGCGTCGCTCAACGAATCGCCCGTCTCGCCGATCGCGTTGCCGAAGTAGAATACATCCGGCACAGCCAGGCCCGTGTCAGCGGTGACTAATACGGTCACCTCGAGCCACGTGTTGCGGATCGCCCCGTCGTCCCAGGTCAAGACGATCTGGCTGGCCGTCGCGTCGATGCTCGCCGGCGCCGGGGCATCGGTCCAATTGCCCGGCGTGTCGTCGTTGCCGATCTTGAAAGTGAAATCGCCGGCGTCTATTCCGCCCGGATTGACTAGGCCGGCGATGTCGATGATAATCCCGTTGATGCCGTGGACATAGCTCGTGTAGTTGACGAACGAGGCCTGTTCGCCGGTCAGCAAGGCCGTCTTGTCCGTCGCGATCGTGTTGCCCAACGGCGAGTTGTTGTAGAACACGTAACGGCCCGCCACGCCGATTGTCTGCAGCGCGTCCGCCGCGCCGGGTGTCGGCAACTCGGCCGTCCAACTCGCGGCGTCGTTGCCCCAATCGGTTCGGGCCGTACGGTTTAGCGAACTGCCTTGGCCGTTCGTGTTGGGTTCCCACGTGCTCAGGTAGTCGACCTCGTCCTCGATCACGTGCGGCACGTACAACGGATCGTCCGGCGGCGGCGTGTCGGGACGTTGCAATTGGATCCGCTCGCCCGTGTCGCTGAGCGTATCGTTCGGGTTGCCCACGATCGTCACTTCCGCACCGATGCCGTAGGCCGAACGGAAGGCGTCGAGCTTGGTCTGGTCGTTCGGGTCGAACGAGACGATCACCAGGGCCGATCGGGCATCGAGCATCGTGCCCGGTGCAAAGTCGTAATCAAACCCCTTACGCAACCGCCAGCCGGTCAGGTTGACAGGATACGCTGCCGTGTTGTAGATTTCGACGAATTCCAGGTGGTCAGGCACGCCTTCGCCTGCCGGATTGTACATTACTTCGCTGATGACGACCTCTTGCGGCGGGCGGGGGCCGCTGTTGGCTTCGTCGGGGGTGAAGGCGGTCATCGGGTAAAGATCGCCCGTGTCGTCGGGCCAGCGTCCGAACGGTTCGCCGCCCAGCGCCCCGCCGAATTCGACATGGTCGGCAAATCGTAAGGAACTACCTCCGCCAGGGTCCATCAACAGCCACACATCGTCGCCGCGGGAACCGCTCAACGCAAAGTCCTTCACGCCCGAGCCGCCAAACTCGGTCTGCTGGTCGACCAACAGCGTTTGCCCTTCGTAGTGGCCTTCGTAAAACGTCACGTAGCCGTAGGCCGGGATGGTTGTGCCGGCGGGGATCCGGAACTTGAAAAAGTCCCCGGCCGAGTCGCTCAGCCACCAGCCGTCGAGTACGATGGGGCTATCGGTCGGGTTGTAGAGTTCGATGGCGTCCACCAACGGGTAGTCGGTGTGTGAAAGCACTTCGTTGACGACAACTCCTTGATAGGGTTCACTGCCTTCGCTGCCCGGGGTGCCGAGGTATTCGCTGCTGGAGCGCCAGCTATCGCCGTCTTCGAGGTAGACGATTCGCTCGATGTTATCTTGCGGGACGGTCGTCGGGTCGATCAGTTCCAGGGTGGCCCCGTTGCCGTCGGGCCGGTTGGGCCAACCGGCGTCGCCCGAGTCGCCGTAAGCAAAATCGAGGATCGTTTGGCCGAAGGCGTCGGTGAGCGTGAGCTGTTCGCCGCCGTTGCTCAACTGGTTCGGATAGGGGCCGACCAGATTCGGCACGCTGCCGTAACGCTCGACGATAGCGGCCGGGTTCTTGGCCACGACCACATATTCGCCCGGCGCGAGCATGGCAAGGCCGCTGCCGGTGAAATCGAAATCGATCCCCGCCGTGAAATGCACGCCGGTCAGATCGACCGGCAAGCTGCCCGTGTTCAGCAGTTCGACGAACTCGAAGGCGTCGTTGTCGACAAAGCCGGCATCCATTTCGTCGTCGGTCGGGTCGGTCGGGTTGTAGTTGATCTCGGTGATTCGCAATCCGCCGATCGGCGGCCCGGTGGGCGAGCCGGCAATGAACTGCACCGGGTCGGACCAGTGGCTCCAACGGCCCGTATTATCTTGCATGCGGACGCGGGCCCGATAGGCATGGCCCACCTCGAGCGAATCGGCCGGCACGGTGATTTGGTTGTCGAAGCCGGTCAGTTCGCCGCTTTCCCAGATCGCATTGACCTCATAGATCTTCGGCGCGGCCGAATCATAGCTTGGCGCCTCGGGATCGGAGGTCTCGCCGACGCGCCACTGCATGGCCCAGAACGTGCCGGCGCCTTGCGGGTCGCCGAACGCGGTCGTCTGGAACAGCAGGTCGTCGATCGGGAAGCCGGCCTCGCCTAAGTAGGTGATCGTGGGCGTGTAGGGGATCGCGCCGTCGGCCGACTCGCCCTGGAGGAACTCGAATCCATAGGCCCCCGGCAAGCTGCCGCCGCCGGGGGCGGGCAGCATGAAATCCTTGATCCACTGCGCCATGCCTTCGTGGTCCAGCGTGGTCAGCCAGCGCAAGACCACGGTCTCCTCAGGATGCGTGTCGGCCGGGCTGGTGTAGAAGGCGCCTTGGTGTGGCCAGCGGCCGTCAGAGCCGGTGCGAGGATTATAGTTCCACATAAACTGGTCGACATCCGTCATGGTCCACGGCTGACCCGGCGGATTGACGAAGGCGGCGTACTCGTCGACCAGTTGGACGATTTGATCTTCGTTGAAGAGCAGGTCTTGCAGTTCGCGGCCGCGGGCCCGGTATTCGCGCATCAACTCGGGATGTTGCAGAATGGCGTTCTGCATAGCGATCACGCCGCTGTGGTGGTGCGTGGGCGCGTAGAGCATGTCCAAATCCCAGGGAATCGGCGACCACTGGTCCGTCTCGGGGTTGTGGTAATAGAAGACGTTCCATCCTTCGCGCATGTCCATATTGTTGACTTCGCGATTGACGGCCCGGAACGAATAATAGTCCGTCAGATTGATGTTCTCTCGCCACCAGTCGATGGTTTGGAACGTTGTGTAGTCGGTGGTCAGCGCGTCGACGTCTGCGTTGGTAAGTGAGTCGGCGGGGCCCTGATTCTTCTTGTCGCCGTCGCCTCCTTCCATCTTATAGACGTTCCCGTCCGGCAGATCCCGCTGGTCGAGGAACCGGCCGTCCGGGTGTTCCAGCGTCCAATACAGACCCCACAGGTCGCCGTCGTACTGATCCGAGGGATTGGATTCTGCGACATCGTCGATCACGCGGAACTGCAAGGGCGACATGTTGGGGCTGGCTACGCCGGCGAGTTGGTAGAGCCGATACGCGAGCGATTCGCCGATTCCCGCCATGCCGCGATTGGAGGGCATCCAGGGCGTCGAGGCGGGTGAGAAATTCAGGATTCGGCGCTTCTCGGAGTGAGGCTGTCCGTAGGGATCGTGCGCCTGGAAATCGTGACCGCGATTGAAATAGAACTTCCACTTGTTCTTGCCTGTTATATAGGTCGAGAATTCGCCGCGGACGCGATACTCAATATGCTCGTATACCTGCCCATCGTAGACTAACGTGCCGCGAAAGCGAGTATATCGATAGCTGGGGACGTACTGGGACTTGTAGACGTCGTCCGGGTCGGCGATCAGGTGATAGATCGGCAATTGGCTCATCACCTCGGCGTCGAACGTCACCGGAGTCGTTATGCCGGGCTGATCCGCCCCGGTCCACTCCGGTACGGCGTCGTAGACGAAGTAGGCGAAGTTCGGCTGCGGATCGTCGGCATACGGGGCCGTGATCGAGGCGCCCAGGCTGTCCGCCGACGTGATTCGGTAGCGAACCAGCCGGCGATGGGTCTGTAGCGAACCGGGCAATACGGCGGTGTACACGTCGTCGCCCGCCGCCGCGTCGCCGCCGCTACCGCCGTCGCTCATTGCCACCGTCGGCCAGTTGGTCTGGGAGGCCGCGTCCTTCCGCCGAATGTAGTTGCCC
>CAYYOX010000182.1:10311-11146 GCA_964473065.1 uncultured Planctomycetaceae bacterium
TCCGATAACGCACCAGCCGGCGATGCTGCTGGATCGACGCCGGCAACACCACGCTATAATAATCGTCGCCGGCCGCGGCATCGCCGCCGTTGCCGTCGTCACGCATCGCAACGGTGGTCCAATAGGCCGGATTCTCATAGCGGGCGTCTTCAATCCGAATGTAATCACCCGGCTCGACCAATTGATATGCCAAGTCGACGCTCGCCACGCCCTGCGGATCGGTGACCTTGATAGTAATCGTGACGTCTTCGCCGCTGGCGGGTTGGTTGGGCGCATGGCTGAGCTTGCGCATTTGCGGCGCGGCGACCTCGCCCCATGCCGAGTTCACTTCACCGGGCGTGGGACCGCCGTCGCTAGGCCGCCAGTTGCCGCTCAGGTCGTTCGGCCAGAGAAGATTGATCAGTTCGATCGAGTTCCCCGGCGCGTCGCCGACGGTCGGCCAGGGAAATCCCAGCTTATAGTCCACTTCATCGTATCGAAAACCGGCCGCATCGCGCAAGGTGAGCGTCTCGCCGTCGTTGGACAGCTTGCCCGCAAATGGCCCCAGTGACGTGATGCCAAACTTGTTCTGTACGGCCGCCGGGTCCTGTGAAATTACCAGGTACGCCCCCGGGGCGAGTTGCGTGCCTTGCGGAATCGTGTAATCCATACCGCTGGAAAAGGACCAGCCGGAAAGATCCGCCGCCGCGTCGCGCCTCGACAGGTCGCGATCGGCGTGCGTACGTGCGGAAATCCAACAAGTTGACCATCTCTGACCATTCCTCCGTTCCAAACAGCGGCCAGTCACGAATGGCACTTTTGACCGCGTTTTGCGCAGAACCTCGGTTGACGTAAT
>CAYYOX010000183.1:0-11124 GCA_964473065.1 uncultured Planctomycetaceae bacterium
GAGCCTATACTCGATCTCTCAGAACCTGTCAATCCAGATGGAATGAGACACTAGGTCAGTAAGGAACAAGGTCGCCCAACGGCAGAGTGTCCGGGATATCATATGGCTGAAAGAGTTCAGTTGATCAGATCTATCGCCAGGACAAGACGGCTTGACGAGGTTTTCGCTGCCCGTTCTGGAACATCGTGCTGTGCCGCATCTTCCGCAAAGACACTATATACTTCCCAAAGCCCGGAACCGCTCAAACTTACCTACGCGACCCCTGTTCGCCAGCCTTCCATGAAAGACGCATGTGGTATCCCTATGGTCATTTGATATCTCACTTGGTGATCGGCGCTTATTCATGTTGATAAAGAGAGCGGGATTGACTGGGCGTGCGCACAGCCAATCCTTTTTTTTCGCCCCCGCCACTTTTAACGCCACACTTCAGGATTTGTCAAGAAACCGATCCTCTGATCTCGTGAGTGACACCACTTACGGCGGCATACACGACTTTGGCTGAAGTAGAGGAGGATACCTCTGGACTGGCCCACCGGCTTACGCCGCGTTAGAATGACATGCGACTAACATACTGACTCATAGTAACTTACGGCGATCCTTGTCCTCCCGCAGGAAAACGGCTGACGCGTCGACCGCCTGCTGGCCGGACCGGGCGGCAGGCGAAACTGTATCGAGTTTGCCAAGCTGTTTCACGCCCGCACGCACTTTGCAGTATGCGCGCTGGCAGGCTATGATAGGTGGTGTCCGCGAACGGCATCACCAGGGCTCCGGGATACTCGCTGTATAACTTGGGGTTAATGGGAATGGTCGAGAGTGAGGCTCAACTTGCAGTTGCTCGAAACGGCGCGACAACTATCAGCACCAGAGAGTATTGTACAAATGGGGATTCGTGCGAGAGTTGTCTTGCCGCCATGGTCCGTTCGCTGACAAGAACGAATGTCGTAAAGTAACCACAGCTTTCAACTTTGTAACTGCCATGAGTTAACCATGGACACGCGTGAAACTCCACGAACACGCCCCATGACGATCATCGGCCAAGATCCCGGCGTTCGGGACGGGCACGGTGAGATTGTGCTGGACCAAGTGGACGTACCCGCCGAGCCGCGTCGGCCGGGTCCAATGGGGTGCCGCGTTCACGTGATCGACTACGACACTTCGACCCAGACGCTATACAAAGCCCGACAAGAAACATCGGCTGGCGACCCCTACGAGAAATACTTGGGCGGTCGGAATACGCATCGCTTGCTTAGGGATCCCCAGTTCCACCAACAGAACGTCTATGCCATTGTGATGGAGACGTTGGGCCGGTTTGAATTTGCCCTCGGTCGCCGTACGGCCTGGGCGTTCGAGCGCGGGGGGCACCACATCAAGGTCGTTCCCCACGCTTTCGCTGATGCGAACGCGTTCTACTCACGAAGGGAGGAGGCGTTGCTTTTTGGATACTTCCGCGACGCTAAAGCCAACAACATCTTCAGTTGCCTTTCTCGCGACGTGGTCGTCCATGAGGCAACGCACGCTCTACTCGACGGGCTAAGAAGACGCTTCCTTTTTCCTTCTTCCGCGGATCAGGCAGCTTTCCACGAGGGCTTCGCCGACGTTGTGGCACTGCTCTCCGTATTTCGTCTGAAAGCCGTACTCGACGTCGCTCTCGATGCCAAACTCTTTGGGACCGATCCGCGGATTTCCGCCGATGCACTCACGGTCAAGAGATTGAAAGACAGCTTGTTCGTGCTGGCCAGAGAGATGGGCAAGGCGCTAAGCGCCGCACGAGGAAAGGCTCTACGGCATTCCCTTGACCTGAAACCCCCAATCGATCTTGAATCCCCAGAGTTTCGTGAACCGCACCGACGCGGTGAGGTACTGGTTGCCTGCATGCTGAACACCTTTCTCGATGTCTGGGTGATCCGCCTCAAAGGGCTTGCCCGAGATCGCGGGGGCTGGCTCGACCGAAACCGTGTCATCGAAGAAGGCGCCGATGTCTCGGAACGTCTCCTGAACGCGGCCATCCGCGCGATCGACTACTGTCCGCCGGTCGACCTGCTGTTCGGCGACTACCTGAGTGCCTTGCTGACTGCGGATTTGGCCATCAGCCCGAACGATTCAAAATACGGGCTCCGGCAGAAGATCCGGCAGAACTTTGCCCTCTTCGGTATCGAACCGTCATCGCAAGGCCATGCGTTGGAGCCCGGCATGTGGGAGCCGTCTCGAAGGGGCCTCTCATACACCGGCATTCACTTCGACTCGATGCGTCGTGATAGCGACGAGATGTTCCGGTTGGTTTGGGAAAACCGCCGCACTTTGGGCTTGCACGAGGATGCCTATACGTTCGTCGAATCCGTCCGTCCTAGCTCCCGTGTCGATTTGGACGGCTTCGTACTGCGCGAGACCGTTGCCGAATACGTCCAGATTCTCCACCTGCGCGGCCGCGAGTTGAGAAGAATCGGCTTGCGAAAGCCCGCCGACATGGGCCAGGACCAACTGGTCGCGGTCTACGGCGGTGGTACGCTGATCTTCGATGAGTTCGGACAACTCCAGTTCCATATTCACAACCGGGTTAAGAGCAAGCACCAGCCGAAGCGCCTGAAGTACCTTTGGCAGCATGGAGCTCTGGATGACTCCGGTCGTGAGAGCTTCGAGCAATTCCACAGGGCTCGCGCCATCCAAATACAGGACTATCCACGAGAGGAGTGGTGATCGTGGCGAAGACGAAACCAACGTCGCTTCGGATCCGATCGTTTCAGGTTGGGTTTGGCGACTGCTTTCTGCTAACGTTCCGCTATCCGCGCTCCGAGCGTCATGTGCTAATCGACTTCGGCAGCTCTGCTCGGCCAACAAGATCGAGGCCACTGGACGAGATTGCCCAGCAGATCAAGGACACGTGCGACGGCAAACTCCACGGTGTTGTGGCAACCCACCGTCACAAAGACCATATCTCGGGTTTCGCGACGAGAAGCGACGCTCAAGGGCCGGGCGACATAATCGCTTCCTGCAACCCAAGTGTGATTGTGCAACCGTGGACTGAGGATCCCGAGGCAGCACGTGATGCGCTGGCGCCGACGCGCCGTTACGGGAGGGGAAGCCGGGGGTTAGTGAGCAGTCTTGCTTCGATGCAGGAGGTGGCGGGCGCGATAGCACGGCTGGCGCCTGGTCTTTCGTCCGCAAGAAAGGACCTTCGCGAGACCATCGAGTTCATCGGAGACCTCAACATTACCAATCGCTCCGCCGTCGAAAACCTGATCCGCATGGGCCAGAAGGGCAAGGCACGGTATGTGTATTACGGAAGTTCCTGTGGTCTGGCACGATACCTTCCCGGCGTGAAGATCCGCGTGCTCGGACCGCCGACGCTGAGGCAGTCGGAGGCGATTCGCAAGCAGCGATCGCGCAACGAGGAGGAATACTGGCATTTCCAAGCCGCCGCGTTGGCGGGGACCGCCCCGAGTCGCCTCGGAGCAGAGCCTCGGCCCCTGTTCCCTCGGGCCGGTCGTTACAAGGAAACCCCGATCTGGGCTCGTTGGCTGGTCAGACGCCTGCGGCACATGAGCGCGGATTCCATGTTCGAGCTAGTGCGGACTCTGGATCACCAAATGAACAACACGAGCGCGATCCTGCTGTTCGAGGTGGGGGACATGAGAATGCTCTTTCCCGGCGATGCCCAGATCGAGAACTGGAACTACGCTTTGAATAAGGAAGATATGCAGAATCTTCTAAAAGGAGTGAACATTTACAAAGTGGGACACCACGGGAGCCTCAACGCCACACCGAAGACCCTCTGGAGGCTGTTCGAGAACCGTCGTGGCCAGAAGTCGAAGCGCATGCACTCGATCAATTCTACGATGGGTAACAAGCATGGTGATTGGAGAAAGAACACGGAAGTGCCTCGCCGCCCCCTTGTCAAAGCCCTGCAGGAGGAAACTCACTACCTCTCAACCCAGGAGATCAGGAGCAACAAGCATAATTACCGAGACATCGAAGTCGACTTCGAGGCCAATAGTATCGAACAGGTCAAACCCGGCCCCTAGCCAGACTCCGCAGAGCTTTTGTTTGGTTCAAGGAGAGGTGGGCTAGTTCAGCATTCGTTCCACGCTGTTCCGGTTGACCTTCTTGTGGTTGCGGTCGTAGTGCTTCGTGGGTCGGCTTGGCCGAGGGAGTGTTGGACTTCTTCCATCGAGATCCCTGGGCTGACGTTCTGAAGTTCATCGGAAAGATTGAAACCGGTCTAGTCGTGGACACAACTACGCCCAAATCAATCCTTCGAGTGAACTTCCGCAACTGCTGTGTGCATCAAGACTTATGGAGTGCATGCGACTCCGCTCGGCCGCCACGGTGCAAGATTCATGGGTCTATGGGCCTTGTCTCTCCTGTTCTGGATGAAGTGCCGCCTCGAAATCAACGGTTCATTCTTGGCCGTGAGGAGGTGCAGCCATGACTCGCTTGAACGTTACTCCTCTATCGCCGAGAAAGCCGGTCTCCGTAATTCTTGGCGAAATGGCGATCGCCGCGGGGATTGCGGAACACTCGCTGACGCTGTGCTACCGGGATTATCCCGCGCCGCTGCTTTGTGAGCAATGGAAGTATTTTGCTCGGTCGGTCGATGCAGACGCAGTCCACCACGTCCACGGGCAGGCGGACGTTCGCAAGATTGCCGAACGCATCGACGGGTTACGCCTGATCTTCGTGCATTCGCCGAGCCATCACCACGCCACCGTGTGGAGCGTGCAGATGGCCGGGCTGGACGGCGAAGCACCTCATCCTCGGCCGACTGTGTTTTCTTGTGGCGATGCCGTGGAAACCGACGAGGACCCGGGCGCGACCCTGCTGCTGCGCTGCGACATGGAAGAGCGTCAGGCCATCACGCGATGGCTAATTGCCGGTAATCGCTTGGCTCCGGGTTGGGCAAACGCTGCCAGCACGCTTCAGGTGGACGTAGACTCCGGGTATTTGGGGGAAGCTGTCCTGGCAGATGACTCGAACGAACGGTCGCTGGTGACGTTTCGTGAGAGAACGGTCCTTCAGGGACTCCTGGCTGGTGCACGGCTAATGCGCCGGTCGCCGGGAGACGATTCCAACAACGGCGCGTTGGGCGCAACCGTAGCCGACTATGAACTCGTTCGCGCGTACCTCCAGTCGGCCATTATCGGCCCTGTTGATGACCCGTGTGATTCGCTGGCGGTCGATATGGTGAATCGGGCCAATGTCTATCTTGCCGTCAAGTTCGGCGACGACGGATCGAAGCGGAATCCGTTCTACGAACCCGACCAAACGGTTACACGGCAAACGGCCGACGCGAACGCGCCGCAACCATTGATTACCCGGCGGGAGATTGCGGATTTGGGCAACCGGCGGTCGGGCATGGTTCGCCGCTTCATCGAGTATTTGCAGGAGACCGGTGACGGTTATCGGCAATATCTCAAGATGGGGCTCAATGGCCGCGTGCCGGAGCGTGACGCGTGGCGGCGTCAATCGGCCGCATCGTTGGCGGCGCTGTTACGCAGTTGGTCGGTGAAGCAAGTGCGGACGCATTTTGACAGGTTACAACGGGCCGGTCTGATCACGGCCGAACGGCCCCGCATGAATGGCCCATGGTTCTACGCGTTGCCCGAGGAACTTGCCGCGACATCCAACGGGTTCCGGCGGCTTCCGACTGCCGGGGAGCTGTCAGGTCGAAATGAAGGCCTTGTATGAACCATGTATCATTCAGGGCGATGAAGATAGACCCGCTGGCTCTCGCTTGCCCAACCCGAAGGGCAGACGGAACATGTTGCGCCCGCTGGAGTTGTGTTTGGCTTGCCCGGCTGCCCGCTATCTGCGACAAAATGATGCTCGTGAGGTCACAATACTCAACCTATGCGTAACAGCTTATCAGTCCATGGGTTGCCACAACGGATAATGGCCCGAATTCGACGAAGCCATCCGTTGACTAATGGCGATCTCGGCGCCAAAGTAAAGATTTCGCATCCTCACCAAAACTCCGACGATGAATACGATGTTCCACCCTGGGCAACTCCTGGTCGTCTCGTTGGCTGGTTGGTTGAATCGAGAGCAACAAGCGATCGTTGAATACCTTCGCACCGAAAATCAGGTGCTAAAGAAGAAACTGGGCAAGAAGCGGGTCCTGCTCAGCAATGACCAGCGGCGGCGATTGGCTGTGAAAGCCAAAATGCTCCCGCGCAAGGTATTGGCCGAGATCGCTACGGTCGTTACGCCCGACACGCTGCTGCGCTGGCATCGCGTGTTGGTTGCCAGGAAGTGGGATTACAGTGATCGCCGGAAGAAGAAACCGGGGCGGCCACCGGTCAGTGAGAAGGTGAAACGGCTCGTTGTGCGTATGGCCCGTGAGAATCCGACCTGGGGCTACGATCGTATTCAGGGCGCATTGGCCAACCTCGGACACGAGATCTCGGACCAGACCGTTGGCAACATCCTAAAGGATCACGGCATCGAGCCCGTACCCGATCGGAAGCGTCAGACCACCTGGAAGACGTTCCTGAAGGCCCATTGGGATGTGTTGGGTGCGATCGATTTCACGACGGTTGAAGTCTGGACGAAAGGCGGTCTGCTGCGATACTACTATCGCGACGCCGCATGAGCGGCGTTGACGCGTTACGAGTTCCTCTTATGCCATACTCGACGCTGCGCCCTACTGGGCCCATGGCGGTCACATCATGTTGCAAGTCACTCTTACGCGGGGGCGCGAAGCCCGACTTCGGCCGAAATCTGCCACGCACACACAATCCTGGATTCCACGATAGTTGCGCCTCGTCGATGTTTTTTTACCTTACGCGATTGATGCAAGAAAACACGCCGGATACACCACATCGGAGGCGAATAAGCGGGCAACGGCCAAAAAAAGCCTAGGAAATCATAGCAAGCTAGACCTGGGGGACGCGATGTTAGAATCGGATGTGATTCGAGCCTGAAACGGTTCCAGGCTTACCCCAAATGGGAAATCCCGGTCAACGAGGTGCTGTATTACTGAGTCCCCTTGACATCTCTCCACACGTTACGCAACAATGGGCAGGTACTTCCCTCCGTTTCTCGCTGTGGACTTAACCGTCAACAGCGATACCCACCTTCATCAGGAGCATACGATCATGTCGAAGATAACTCGCCGCAGATTTCTGCAAAAATCGGCCGCCGCGGCCGGCAGCACGTTCCTTATCACGGGTACCAAGGCCTCGGGAAACATCCTCGGCGCCAACGACCGAATTCGGGTTGCCATTGCCGGGTTGCATGGTCAAGGCAAAGGTCACATCGCCGGTTGGAAGGGACTGAAGAACGCGGAGATCGCCTATCTAGCCGACCCGGATGCGGACGTGCTCGCCGAGGCGATGAATCAAGCGGGAGGCAATCCCAAGGCGATCAGCGATATCCGTGAAGCGATCGAGGACAAGAACGTCGATGCCCTGTCCATCGCCACGCCCAATCATTGGCACTCGCTGATTACCACCTGGGGGGCGCAGGCCGGCAAGCACGTTTACGTCGAGAAACCGATAAGCCACGACTGCCACGAGGGCCGCGTCGTGTTGGCCGCACAGAAGAAGTATGGCGTTGTTATCCAGCACGGAACGCAACAACGCAGCGATGCGAACCGCGCCGGGCTGCACGAAGCGATCCAGGCGGGCAAATTCGGCCCGCTGAAACTCTCCTACGGCTATTGCTGCAAGCCGCGCGATACCATCGGCCACAAGGAAAACTCCGCGCCGCCGAGCAACCTCGATTGGAACCTCTGGCGCGGACCGGCCAAGATCGACCAGTACCACGCCAACTACGTTCACTACGACTGGCACTGGTTCTGGAAGACGGGCAACGGCGACATGAACAACCAGGGCGTCCACGAGTTGGACGTGGCCCGTTGGGCGCTGAATACGGATCAGACGTTTCCGGTCCGCGTGATGGCGCTCGGCGGCCGGTTCCAGTGGGACGACCAGGGCGAAACGCCCAACACGATGTTCGCCATCGCCGAATACCCCAACGGACAATACGTGTTCTTCAATGTCCGCAACGTGAATCACAACGGCTACCAACGTCAGGTAGAGAATCAGTATTACTTCGAGGACGGCGGGAAGATCTCCGGCAGTTCAAAGGACCTCCGATACTATCCCAGCGGCTCCAGCCAAGGCGAGAAGCTCTCGATCGAGCCCGGCAAGGTCACGCCCGGCGGCAAGTGGAACGCCTTTGCCGCCGCCTGCCGAGCGGGCGACCCGAACATGGCCAACGGCACGGCTCTGGAAGCCCATCACAGCTGTGTGCTCGGGCATTTGATGAACAACTCGTATCGACTGGGCAAGGAGGTCCCCTTCAACGCCAAGGCGGGAGGATTCGCCGACAACTCCGACGCCAGCGAGCACTTCCTGAAACTGCACGAGATCATGAGCAAGAAAGTCGGTATCCCCGAAGACGGCGCTGAGTATACCGTGGGCCCATGG
The DNA here is from genome assembly GCA_964473065.1 of uncultured Planctomycetaceae bacterium. Lineage (GTDB taxonomy): Bacteria > Planctomycetota > Planctomycetia > Pirellulales > Thermoguttaceae > CAYYOX01. Next base: position 8,427 of record CAYYOX010000183.1, read on the forward strand.
ATCACGTTCGACCCGAAGACTGAACGCTGTGTCGGCGAGCACGCCGAGGAGGCCAACGCCCTGCTTCAGGACGAGCATCGCGACGACTTTCAGTTCCCAAAGGTTGCTGACGTCTAGCACCCATGTGAGCCCCCTGCTTCCTGGAGTTGATTCAATAGGCCACTCAATTGTCGTTGATGGTCGTGCCGGGCTCGGCCGGCGCGGTTCGGGCAACCGTGGCCGGGGCCGGTTTGTCTGCGGAAAGGATTACGGATACAACTCGGACGCGACGAAATCGAGTCCCAGTTCATCGAGCGTCTCTTTCTTGGGAGCGCCGGTTTCGGCGTCCCAGCCCATGGCTTCCAGATACTCTTTGATCTGAGTATCAATATCGACGGTGATGCCCTCCAGCGGTCCGCCTTCCAACGGCGGCGAGCCGATCATGCGGTCGGGTACGTCGAACTCGATGTTCTTGACCCCTTCGCGGATGTTGAAGGCCATCCGCAGGGCGGCGATCCGGTCGCCGATCTTCAGCACGTCATCCAGGGTGAAGTCTTTGCCGGTGACGTGCTTGAGCGAATCGCAGACGCATTCCGGCTTCAAGGCACACCAGGCAAACATGCACATTCCGGCCGCGCTGCTCGCGTGATGGTGGCCTGAGATGGCCCGGTGAATCGGGCCCTTGCCGGTATACGTGTACTTGTCGAATTCCTCGGTGATCAGGCCCGGCGGAGAGAACTGATCCTCGGCGGTCCAGGCACTCATCTGAGTGTGGCGTCCTGGCGTGGCGTCCATCTTGTAGCTGGTGGCCAGGCCCGGGTTCAGACGCGGGTCGTGCATGGCCAACTCTTCGCCCGCCACATGGGTGCAGAACTGCTCGGCACCCTTGCCGATCCGCTCGGCGGCCACTTTCATGCCGTCGGCCAAGACCTTACCGCCGAAGCCCTCGCCAGTGGCGATCTGTCGGGTGACCTCGACGATAGCCTGATCGTTGCCCCAGGTCAGTTCCAACCCGCCGGTGTCCTCGTTGGTGAGAATCCCGTTCTCGTAGCATTCGATCGCAAAGGCCACGGTGCAGCCGGTGCTGATCGTGTCCAGACAGTAACGGTTGCAGTATTCGTTACAGAGGTTGATCGACTCCAGGCTGTCGTTTAAGCACATCGTGCCGAAGGCGGCCAAGGTCTCGTACTCCGGCTTGTGCGTATCGGACTTGTATTCTCCGTCGGTGACTTCGGTCAGTCCGCCGCAGGAGATGGGGCATTTCCAGCAGCCCCAGCGCTTCTTCTGGATGGCGATCACTGCATCGTCACTGATCTTGTTGACCGTGGGGAAATCGTCGGGAATCCCACCCCAGTTCTTGATCGGACTATCGCCCGAGACACAGGCGCCGGCCGTCAGCCCCGAGGTGCCGTACTTGGTAAAGACCTCGTAGATGCCTTGGGCCTTGAGGAATTCACGATGCTCGCTCATCGACTTCTTCATGCCGTCGGGATCGGCGATCGACACCTGACCGTCGCCGACGGCCACGATGGCCTTGACCTTCTTCGAGCCCATCACGGCCCCAAGGCCACTTCGTCCGGCAGCCCGACCTTTGTCGTTGATGATGCAGGCCAACAGGTTCTGTCGTTCGCCCGGAGGTCCGATGCAAGCCGAGCGGGCGTTCTTGCCGTAGGTTTCCTGGGTCTTGTCTTCCACGTCGTTTGAGTCCAATCCCCACCAGTCGTCGGCCGGCACCAATTCGGCCCGACCGTCACGCAGTACCAGGGTCACGGGCTTGTCGCTTTGCCCCTTGAAGATCACGCCGTCGAATCCGGCGCCTTTCATGGCCTGCCCGAAGGAACCGCCGGAGTTGGCATCGCCCCAGGTTCCCGTCTTGGGGCTCTTAGCCACGACAACGTATCGATTCGAGGTAATGCCGGGCGTGCCGGTCAGCAATCCAGTAAAGAAGCCCAGCAGGTTGTCCGGTCCCAACGGATCGGCGCCCGGCTTCTGCATCTTGAACAGATAATACGCTCCAAGGCCGTAGCCCCCTAGATAGTCGTAATAAAGGTTGTCGTCGGGGGTTTCCATCGAAAGCTGTTGGGTCGAAAGATCGACGATGAGGATCTTTCCTGCGGTCCCTGGTACTGACATGCGATGAACTCCTTTTGATAGCTTCAAAGGGGGTTTGTGAACGGTTTCAATCGGCCCGGGATGCCAGCCTCTTCGCCGTCGACAGGCCGAGCCGATGATTAGTATAGCCGCCCCGCAGAATTCGTCCATAGGGCGTGTAGGAGGTTTGCAAAGTCGGGGTCTGGATGAAGATTGATAGGAGGGTGGCTGGCGGCTGAGCGCAGCGAAGCCCCAGGAACATGGGCCCTGGGGCACCGCTGCGCTTTGCCCCAGCCACCCCTTTCTGGCGATTTCCTGACTTTGCAGATCTCGTGGGGTAAATGCACCACGGTTTGCCATGCCCGGCATGGGGCGTTATAACAGATTCTGCTGGAAATCCGTATCTTGCAACATTTTCCCCCAAGGAGGCCACCGTGAGCAAGATGAACGTGTTGACATGTCTGTTGGGTTTGGGAATTCTTCTGCCGATGTCGGCTTTCGGCGATTCGCCGGCTCGTTTTCTTCCGGAGGGGGAATTGCCCAAAGACGGACGACTTGGCCCGTGGAAGGATTTCAATGGTTACTTCCCCTTCGAACCGTGCAAGACGCCCGACGCGTGGTCCGCTCG
>CAYYOX010000184.1:0-11117 GCA_964473065.1 uncultured Planctomycetaceae bacterium
GGTTGAAATCGTCGGCCGGGTTGCCCGGCGTGGCATTGTCATCCTCGACAGTTACGCCCGTCAGGCTCACGTTGCCCGTGTTGTTGACGGTATAAGTGTAGGTGATCTGGTCACCCGCAGCATTGACCGTCGACACGTTGGCATCCTTCACGATGTCGATGCCGGTAATGGGCTCGATCTCTCCGACCTTCTTCAGCGGGATCGTTTGCTCACCGCCGTGAATGTCAACTGGGACCGGTGATACTACACGACCTGCGGAAAGTGCTGCCTGGAGGTTGCCAGTAGGACGGCTGTCGGGCTGGAGTTCTACGCGTGCGTCGACCCGCAGAATGATCACCTCGCCAGCCTCCAAGTCGTCGATTCGGACGGTTCCGAGCAATTCGGCGCCTGAAGTGAATATGGGCGCCGTGAGCGATTGGGAAACCAGAATGGCGGTACTGCCATTAACGCCTGTGTCGCCGCTGGACGTTTGGCGATCATCGCTGATTCCGCCGTCCAGCCCGAAGGCCCCCAAGCCGGGATTCACACCCGTATAGTCGTCGCCGTTTTCGACCTGACCATAGTTGATGCTGACGTCGACGATCTCCGTGAATGCCGCGCCCGACTGACCGGTGCTGTCGGCGGTAAAGGTGAAGTCGAGGTCGATGACTAGAGCAGAAACGATCAGGTCCGGGCTGACCGTGATGTGGGTAAGGAAGGTGACGATATCGCCGCTGACGAAGTCGCCGCCTTCGAGCGACTCGACGATATCCTCGGTTTTTCCAACATCGCGGTCATTGTACGCCCCGCCGCCGGTCGCGTGGTTGTAGGTTTCTGGTGCGGCCGCCGTGAAGTCAGCCGCGCCAAGGTCCCCTGGGGCATCGGTGAAGCTGGTCACCGCCAGTTTGCCGGAGGTCAATCCAAGCGCGGTCAGTTCGAAGGTCGCCCCGTTGGAATCGTCGGGCGTGACGTACCATCGCGTACGAATGTTGCCGTCAGTGACGAGATCCAAGTCCCCATCGCCGCCGTCGGTGACGAACCACGGGTTGTGTCCGTCTCCCGTGCTACCTATAACCTGCGCGACCTCTTCGGCCGCGAGTGCCCGATTGAAAATGCGAACGTCGTCGATCGTGCCCGCAAACCCATTGCCGTTGTCCGGCGAGATGCCGTCGTGGAACCGTGCTTTATCATCGACGCGACCGATGGATACGTCTCCGCCGCGTGCCCACAGTTGCGATCCGGCGCCGCTTCCGAATTGCTGGCCGTCCATATAGGCCGTTAACGCCTCGTTCTGAAGAGTCGCCGTTCCGTCGAGAACGAGGGCCACGCTGTGCCACTCGCCAGCGGAGACATCCGTGCTAAGGAAGGTGCCTTGCCAATTGCTTTCCCGGGAAAGCGTGTTCCATCCTCCCACGTATAGACGACTATCGTAGACATAAATGCTCAGTCCGCGCGAGTTGCCGCCTTCTTCATAGAGGACCTGCTTGCGACTGCTAATCGAGGCATCATCGACGTTGAAGGACAGTGAGATGGTCCGTGCGGAATGTATTCCCAAGTTGATTTCGGCGGAATCGGCGATGTCGACGTAGTCATCGACCCCGTCAAGTTTCAACTGACCGTCAACAACAATGGCCCCATTGAAGAGCGTACCGGAGTGATCATCACCGTAAGGCGACGTGTCCGCGGCCGTGCCGTCATTAAAGTCGTATTGTGCGATCAGGCTGTCTTTGTTGAGCGCCTGATCGCTGTGTAAGACTTGCAGTTGGACAGTTTCGCCAAGGTCGAAGTTGCTGCCGGTGATGATGGCGGAACTTCCCATGGAGTAATCGGGCAAGTCGGTTGCAATGGTCGCAATTTTGGCTTCCGTTGTTTGGAAGGTGTTTGCTGCGGTCGCCCCCAAGTTAAGCCCTGTCGCTGTGACTTCGAACGTAGTCCCGACCGGCTCGTCGGCGGGGACAAGCCATGTGGCGGCGATGTTTCCGTCGGCAACGCCGTCGAGATCATTGGGGCCGCCGTCGGTGACGAACCACGGGTTGTGCCCGTCTCCCGTGTTATCTGGAATCTGCGCGACCTCTTCGGCCGCGAGTGCCCGATTGAAAATGCGAACGTCGTCGATCGTGCCCGCAAACCCATTGCCGTTGTCCGGCGAGATGCCGTCGTGGAACCGTGCTTTATCATCGACGCGACCGATGGATACGTCTCCGCCGCGTGCCCACAGTTGCGATCCGGCGCCGCTTCCGAATTGCTGGCCGTCCATATAGGCCGTTAACGCCTCGTTCTGAAGAGTCGCCGTTCCGTCGAGAACGAGGGCCACGCTGTGCCACTCGCCAGCGGAGACATCCGTGCTAAGGAAGGTGCCTTGCCAATTGCTTTCCCGGGAAAGCGTGTTCCATCCTCCCACGTATAGACGACTATCGTAGACATAAATGCTCAGTCCGCGCGAGTTGCCGCCTTCTTCATAGAGGACCTGCTTGCGACTGCTAATCGAGGCATCATCGACGTTGAAGGACAGTGAGATGGTCCGTGCGGAATGTATTCCCAAGTTGATTTCGGCGGAATCGGCGATGTCGACGTAGTCATCGACCCCGTCAAGTTTCAACTGACCGTCAACAACAATGGCCCCATTGAAGAGCGTACCGGAGTGATCATCACCGTAAGGCGACGTGTCCGCGGCCGTGCCGTCATTAAAGTCGTATTGTGCGATCAGGCTGTCTTTGTTGAGCGCCTGATCGCTGTGTAAGACTTGCAGTTGGATGGTTTCGCCAAGGTCGAAGTCGCTGGCGGTGATGGCGGCCGTTTCTCCGGGAGCATAGTCCAACTCGTCGGTAACCACGGTTGGGCCCAACATTGCGGAGGAGAAGGCGTCAATGGCCAGCAACACTCGTTGCTCGAGCGGCTCGGCGTGCAAAGGACGCTTCAAGAGACTGCGAGTTTGGCTGGTGCGAGCCCGTCTCGGTGATCGGGAATTCCTCTTCGCGCAACGCAAGGCGTTTCTGAAATAGTTTCTCATCGTAGTAAATCTCCCGGGGGATGCGAAAAAGAAGGGGGGGCAGTGGTTGTACCTCAACGAGTTTCTTGCGATCAACGGCGGCAGTAGACCAAGTGAGGTCACCACATCTGGTGATGTAAAGGCAAGCCTTACTTGAAGGCGTAGTTGTCCGGGGCTTGAATCCACATGGCGCGACGTCCAAACCCTGGACTGACGGCGTTGTTGAGCCAATGCTTTCAGTCGAATCCATATAATCTACCCAACTTGCCGAGTCGTTGCACGTCATACAGACAGCCAGCCTTGTCATCTTGATTGTACGTGTTGCAATCCGCGTGTCTAGTGCAACCCACTCAAATAGCCCGCAATACGGTACCAACCCGCCTTATCCACATCTCCGCACTTCGCGCATTCATCCTGCGTCTCGAATCGGTCCACGATACAATCACTACCCCACCTTATCTATTCGAGTATAATTAGCCTATTTCCCGTGTCTAGTGTAATCCTCGCAATCCCACGTCCGGCTCGCAATACGGCAAAGAACAGGGCAAAAGCGAAAATCGATCGTCACAAGACCCAGCTACAGGCTTAATGCTATCAAGTCGACGATGGCACATATTATGGGCTGCATGGGCCTAGACCGAGGCCAATCGAAATCACTACGGCGGAAAACGAACTCGATCCCAAGGTGGCCTACACCATGTCGCGGCTCCCGAAATTGACCGCGACACTCGTTGTGAACGAGATTCTCGTTTTGCACGTGGAGAGCGTTGCCGTTGAGATCTATCCGTTGCTGCTCGCTCGCCGAACTGAGATTCATCCCGAGGGCGATTTCTGGTGAAGAAAGCTGCGTGAACGGTTCAGTCGATCCCACGGTATGCCGGCCATGCACGCGGAAGCCGGCTGGTCGATTGTTATGGGAGTGTTCCAGAGCCCCACAGAGACGAAAGGAGACTCACGATGAAACAGAAGCAAGGGAAGCGCCGCACGCCGGAGCAGATCATCCGAAAACTTCGCGAAGCAGACGGCGTGATCGCGGCGTGACCTTCACCGTGGAGGATTGACAGGCCGTGCTTGGTCGGTTACAAAGGAGCGAACGAGGGCGTTCCGGAATTATTGATTCCCGCATAGTCAATGAGCGGCTCCGGACCGACAAGCCGGAGAAACCGGGCTACGCCCTCGTGCATTGGCAATGCAAGGCTCAATAGGTAAGTAAACGTGTTTGTTGAAAAGCCCGCGGATGCGATCCGGGGGCCTTTACACCGGGATTTCCAGCTCGCGCAATTCCCAGTCCCCTCGATAATCGACTCGGGCCACAACAAAAGGAGAGCGAACCATGTCTCGGCGATTTCAGGTGACGATTACGCTATTGGTTTTGTGTGCCGCCAACTTCTCGGTCGCGGAAGAGGCCGACGTCAATCGGTTGAAGATGTTTACTTCCATAGGCAAGGAGCGGGATCTCCTCAATGGATATCAAGAGGCTGAGTTATTGCGTCATGAAGGACGTGGCTGCCTGACACACATGTGGTTCGGCGGCGATTGGCCCGGGTACGAGCGGACTCGTATCTGCATCTACGTCGATGGCGAGGAGACTCCCTCGATCGACATGGAACTGGGTATGGGTCACGGGGTCGGATTCGCCGACAGCGATGCGCCATGGGGCTGCAGTCGCGTCGGCAAGACGGGCCATCCCAGCGGTCTTTACAATACTTACCGTATCCCCTTCGGCAAAAGCATTCGCGTCACGGGGAAACGTTCTAAGAGTTCGCCGGACGGCGCGCCGTTTTGGTGGATCGTCCGCGGAACGGAGAACTTGCCCGTGTCGCTCGGAGGTGTTCGCCTGCCCGATTCCGCTCGCCTGAAACTGCACAAAGTCGAGCAGTATTCGGCCAAGCGGTTGGAGGAGGTCAACCTGTGCAATCTCAAGGGTGCAGGCGCCGTCTATCAGGTAACGATCGCGGCGAAGACGAACGAACCGACGGGTGATTGGAAAGACCTGAGTTTCCTGGAGGCCTGCATGAGGGCATACGTCGATGGGTCCCGCGAGCCGATCCTTTTGTCGTCCGGTCTGGAGGACTATTTCCTCGGCACCTATTACTTCAATCGCGGCAGGTATGCCAACGATGTGGCCGGCCTGACGCATCTCGATAAGGAACAGGCCAGTTTTTCCGCCTATCGTTTCCACGACGAAGATCCGATCTTCTTCGACAAGGGACTACGGCTAACGTGCCGCTGCGGCGAAGAAATCGAGGGCCATGTATTCCACGAGCCATCCGATACGACATATTCGACTTACACTTGGGTGTACCAGTGGTAAAGGATTCCTCTGCGGGCAACGTTGGCAACCGCTCGCTGCTTGACAGCCCTGGCTCCTCATGTAACACGCGGGGCTGATTCACGTCCCTATCAGTCACGAGGAACCGGAGCATGTTGGACAACGACCGCTCTTACAGCCGCCGTCGATTCTTGAAGCGGGCTGTCGCGTCGGGGGCGATTGCGCTGCCGGTGATTGTTCCCGGGACGGCGCTCGGCCTTGGCGAGGCGACGGCGCCTAGCGAGCGGATTGTTACCGGGATTATCGGCTTGGGGTTTGCCTGGGAAATGCTGGCCCTGACGCCGGACGTTCATTGCGCGGCCGTTTGCGACGTGCGCAAGGACCGCCGCGACGCGGCTCAGGCGAGATTGGGTGGGCGCGGAAAGTGCGACGCCTTCGGCGATTTTCGCGAAGTCTTGGCGCGAGACGACATCGACGCCGTCTACACCGCCACGCCCGACCATTGGCACGCCTTGGTCACGATCGCCGCCGCCCGCGCAGGAAAGCACGTTTACTGCCAGAAGCCGCTGACGCGAACGATCGCCGAGGGCCGGGCCGTGCTCGAGGCGATCGACCGCTACGGCGTCGTCTTTCAACACGGCACCCAACAACGCCACGACCCAAAGATGCTGTTCGGTTGCGAACTGGTCCGCAACGGTTACATCGGCCAATTGAAGCATGTCAAGATCGGCAGTCCGCGTGCGCTAGGCGGCGGAGTGGCCAAGGTCGAGCCGGTTCCCGAGGAGGTCGACTGGGACATGTGGCTGGGGCCCGCTCCCTGGGCGCCGTTCGAGATGAGGCGTATTCGCAGCCACGATTGGTATTTCATTTCCGACTACAGCCTGGGCTACATCGCCGGCTGGGGCGTGCATCATGCGGATAGTGCTCAACAAGGGTCGGGAATGGATCAGGTCACGGGCCTGATCGAGGTCGACGCACGCGGCGAGTTCGCGCCCGGGCTGTTCGACAACCCGTTCGCTTGGGACATGCGTTATCGTTTCCCCAACGGCGTCACCTGGCGTTGGACGGACACCACGGACGGTTGGGGAGGCCGGCTTCCCGGCCCCGACACGGCTCAGTGGCATGGCGAGAAGTATCCCATGGGCGTGCTGTTCGAGGGATCGGAAGGTTGGGTCTATATCTGGCGAGGCCAGGTCGACGCCCATCCCAAGTCCCTGCTGGACGTGAAAATCGGCCAGCACGACCCGATCCATCTGGTTCGCCCCAACGGGCAACCGATCGCCGGGTTCCTCGACTGCGTCAAGGGCCGCCGGGCGACCTGTGCACCGGTCGACGTGGCCCACCGCTCGACGAATCTCTGCTCGATCGCCGCGATTTCCATGCGACTGGGACGGCCCTTGCGATGGGATGCCGCCAAGGAAGAATTCATCAACGACGAACAAGCCAACCGCCTACGCGGCCGGGCAATGCGCTCCCCTTGGAGCATCAAGGCGCTCTGAGTGGCAGGTCCAGCCAGGCCAGACCGACATGCCGCCGCATGTGATCGATACTCTGACCTCCAGGCGCGTCGTAGAGGATCGCCAGTCGCTTGCCCACCGGAACTACCGACGGCAGGCCGATACATTTCTTCGACCACCTGCAATTATTCCCATCGAGCACGACGGCCTTGTTGGCCGGATCCCAGCGGTCGAGGTCCCTTGACCAATAGACCCAGATCGCGTCGGTATACTCCAGGCCACCCTCGTCGGAAATGCCGATATGGTTGGTGAAGAGGAACCACGTCTCGAGGGCCGGTTCGTAGTAGAGGCTGGAGTTCTCGATTTGTTCCTCCGGCGAAACCATCGGTTTCGGGTCGATCCGCCAAGGTCCGTTGAGATCCTTGGTGCGTGCAATCCCGAGGGTTCGTTTGATGACGCCTTGGTCGAGCGTCGCCCCGCTGAAGAACATGCGGTACTCGTCACCCGACTTGACCACATGTCCAGGACTCGCCGTCACGGCATAAAAAGTCTCCGGCTCGGTGCGGAACGGCGTCACGTCGTATTGTTTGCGCCACGGCCCGCGGGGCGAGTCGCCTTCGGCTTTCATGGTGAGATACGGGAAGGCGGGAATGAAGTTTGGCGCGGGCGTGACGTTGGGCGTACCCAAGTAGAACATGTGCCACCGGCCGGCGTCGAAGTACGTCACACCATAGCTGCAACTTTTCCGGTCGTCGGTCCCAGGCGCGCCGAAGTCGAGGACCGGCCCGACCTTGGTCCAGCGAAGCAGGTCCTTACTCGTGGCGAGGCTGCTGAGCCACCCTTTGGGCCCCGCAGCGTCGTAGTGCATGTAGTAGGTCCCGTCGGTTTTCCAAACCCAGACATCGCGTGCGCCGAGATAGTCGCACTTGTTCGGCCCGTCGCCATAGCGCATCACTATGCCCTGGTCCACCGCGTCCATCCGCAGCGTGGCCACCGGACGCCCGTCGGCATATTCGGCGATTTCGGCCGCATCGAGTGACGTGGTTTGCAGCGCTGCGGCGCAAAGGAGCCATCGGGCACACGACCCGGTTGTTCTTTTCATTGTGATCTTTCTCCGTAAGGGGGCAGTAGTTGTTCGCTGCAAAGCCGCAAGCGGCTACTTGTCTTGGATGTTTAGCTTGATCTCGTCGGAGTTGGCTTTCAGCTCCGGTGCATACATGGCCGAGGCTCGCGCGGGTAACGCGCTGAACCGGCCGGGGATCTCCGCTCGCATTCGGTACGACACGCTGTGCTTACCCCGGGCCAACTGCCTGACGAAGAAGACCACGCGGTTGTCGCGGAATTCCATGTAGGCCCCCAACGCGTTGCCGTTGTAGCCGCTGCGCAGGTCGACCGGCTCGAAACCGGCCGGCTTCATGTCCTCGAAGACCAAGTACTCGTAGTCGTTCTTACTGTCGATTTCCAACTCGATCTCGACCAGATCGCCGCTAGTCAGCGTGGCCAGATTGGCCAACTCCTGTCGCTCGAACTTCTCGACCTTCTGGTCCACCGCCTGACCGTGCGAACCGACCGCTTTGATCGACTTCTCGACCCGCTTGAGCTTATAGTACTTCCGATTGACCTTCACCTCCAACCCGGCCTTGGTGATATGATCCTCCAGCGTGAAGTTGGTCAGGTAGCCGTTGTAATACAGCGGGCCCGTACCCTTCTTGCGCAGCTCGATCCGGTGCTCGCCGCTGGTGACTTGTTGGCCGTCGAGCACGAACTTGTTGTCGAACACGAACAGGTTCTGCGGCGTAATCTCGACCGCCTTTTGCAGTTTGCCGTCGAGATAGACTTCCACGGTCATCTCGGGCTTGTCCTCGCCGCTGGCCCGAATGAAGTCGGCCATGGCCTCGATGCAGACGGCCGTGTCGCGGGTCGAGTTCCAGTAGGTGGCGTGCTTGCGATTGTTCAGCAGATACTTGACCAGCCGCGGGGCCAACTCGCCCTTGGGGTCCGTGCGGCAAAGCAGCTTCAGGTAATAGGCGTGGGCCTCATACTCGCTGCCGTACCAATACCACCAGCGACCGCCCGGCAGGTTCAACCAGGCCGTCTGGTTCTCGTCGTCCTTCTGCACATACTGCCCGATGTTTCGCATGATCATGGCCAGCTTTTTCTGGTCGCCCTGTTTTTCCAAAGCGATGCCGTACATGGCCATCGAGTAGACGGCCAGCTTGGTCCGGTCGCGATAGAGGAAGTCGCGCATCGTGTGGTTCTTCACACCCGCATCGACCAGCACCATGTAGACGAAGGCGTCCAGGTTGTCGGCCTGTGATTTCCACGGCTTCTTCGGCTCGGGCTTGATCAGCGCATTTTGCAGCTTTCGGACTTGTTCGTCCTGGTATCGCGTCAGCCACCCGACGCCCCGCTGGAGCATTCCCGGCACCAGGGCCACGTCGTTTTGCTGGGCGATTTGCAGTCCATGGACCACGTAGGCCGTGGTATGTGGATAGGAACGCTCACCCCAGCCGGAGAACCACCCCCAGCCGCCGTCGGACAATTGCATCTCGGTCAGCCGCTGCACGCCCGCTTTGACCATCTTACGGACCTCGGCCTCGTCGAAGACCGGGTTGCGATCGAACCGCTTCCACCGCTTGGCCCGTTGGATGTCGTCGCCGATCTCCTGGGCGTTCAGGTTGGTTCGCTTGTTCTTGATCTCTTCGAGGTTCAGGCCCATCTCCAGCAGGACCTTTTGCGTGATGACCGTGGGCAGGAACCGGCTGAGCGTCTGCTCGGTGCAGCCATAGGGATAGTCGACCAGATAGGGCAACGCATCGACCATAGCCCCGGCCAAGGTGGGCGAATAGCGCACCTCCAGCCGCGACTGCTCCGGCCGCCGCTGCTCGGGCACGGTGACCGTGAACTGCCCGCTGTTGCCGTCGGGTCGGATGGACCCGCTATAGGAATCCATCTTCAGCATCCCGTGCACGTAGCAGGGGAACGTCATCTCCATGGCGTCGGAGTCTTCGTCGGTCAGGGCCTTCATCCGCACCACGGCCTCGCCCTCCTGAAGCACCTTGACCCGCCAATCGATCCGCGCCTCGCCGCCGGGTTCGATCTCGACGCTTTGGGTCAAATCGCTCATCGACTGCAATGTTTCACCGTCGAGTTCCAAGACTACCCGCACCGGCTTCTTGCTGTCGAGATAGTTATGCACATTGGCCGAGAGCACCACCTCGTCCTTTTGCACGAAGAACCGCGGGGCCTGCAACCGGACGATCAGATCCTTGCGCGTGACCACATCGACACTGCCCTGGCCCACCTTGGTTCCATGCCCCATACCCCAGACCTTGATCCGCCAGGTGGTCAGATTCTCGGGCATCTCAAGCTCGACCTGGGCCGTACCGTCCTCGGCAGTCGTCAGCGCCCCAACCCACAGGGCCGTATCAGCAAACTTCTTCCGCACGGTCGGCTGAACCATCGCCGCCTCGACTCCACCAGCCCTGCCCTCATCACGGGCCACGCCATCCATCGGCGCCGAAGGCGCTTCCGCGGCCGCCTCGACCATCGGGGCGCCCTTGGCCATTGCTCTGAATTCCCGTCCGGCATACAGTCGGCGTCCCCTGTCACCACCTCGGCCCGGCTTCAAGGCGGTCTCTAGCGTTTGCATACGTTCTTGCAAACCGTTCATCTCCTCGGCCACGGTGGCGCCAAACACGCCCAGGTTGTTCATGCCCGGCTTGTTCTTGGGCACGAGGTTGCCGAAACGCCGGCCCAGGTTGGATTCGGTTTGCGGATTGTGGTGGCGACGCCACTTCCAGAAGAATTCCCTGATCTCCGGCACGTTCGAGCCGCCGGAAATGTACTCGACCGACTTGTCGTAAATCGCTATGACCGTGGAACCGACGAACGGCTCGCCGTGGAAGTCGGTCAGCTTGATTTTGACCTTGGCCTTCTCGCCCGGCTTGTAGGTTTCCGACGAAGGCTCGATGTCGACCGCCAAGACACGTTTCTCCGGCGGGACGACGATCTCTTTGGTCTCGGTGTACACATTGCCGTCGGCGATGGTTACGGCCTCGACGAAGAAGTTGGGCATGTCGCGCTTGACCACGCCGATCTCATGCACCGTGCTCTTGCCGTCGAGGCGAATCACCTTCGGCGGCAGGTAGACGCCGTTGGCCGGCCGGGTGAACAGCAGCACCGTACTGCCAACCCGATCGGTGTTGATTTGCAGTCGCACCTTGTCGCCGGGGGCATATTCCCGTTTGTCGGGAATCAGTTCGACGTGATTGAAGTGGAACTCCGAGCCGTCGAACCCCTCGCCGATGATCGTAAGCAAGTATCCGCCCTCGATCGTATGCTGCTTGGCGTCGGTCAATTTGTAGGAGATTCGATATTGCCCGGCACGCGAGGCCTTGATCGGTTGTTGGGCCTGTCC
>CAYYOX010000185.1:0-3256 GCA_964473065.1 uncultured Planctomycetaceae bacterium
GGCCGGAATCGTGATGCCGTCACGAAGGAGTTGGGCGATGAATACGGCGCCATCTTCGGGGCCCATCTTCAGATGCTCGAGGACGCCCGGCTGCGGAGCGAACTGGAGGAGATGATCCGCCAGCGGCACTACTCGCCCGAGTATGCCGTCAGTCGTACCCTGCGACGATATGCCCAGGTCTTCCAGCGGCTGGAAAGCGCCTATCTGGCCGAACGTGCGCACGACATTTTCGACATCGAAAAGCGTCTGCTGCGGCACCTGCTGGGACGTCGGCGCGAAGGCATTGCCCATCTCTCTTCGCCGGTGCTGGTGCTGGCCCACAACTTGACGGTCAGCGAGACGGCCAACCTCGATCGGCGTTTCGTGCAAGGATTCGTGACCGAGATCGGCGGGCCGGGAAGCCATACGGCCATCGTGGCCGAAGCGCTGCAGATTCCCGCCGTGGTCGGCACGGGCCCCTTCCTCACGGAAGTCTCCGGCGGCGATCAGGTGATCATCGACGGGGATCAAGGGCTGGTGATCGTTCAGCCCGACGAGGAAACGCTCGCCCGATACCAACACGAGGTCGAAGAGATTCGGACCTTGGCCGTTCGTTTGGAATCGTTGCGTGATTTGCCGGCCGAGACATCCGACGGCGTCCGCGTGAGCCTGCTGGGCAACATCGAGTTTCCTTACGAAGTGGACCATTGCATCGACCGTGGCGCCGACGGCGTGGGGCTTTACCGAACCGAGTTTCTTTACCTCGGCAGCGAGACCGAACCCACCGAGGAGGTTCACTTCCAGGCCTACTCGCAAGTGCTTAAGGCCATGGAAGACCGGCCGGTAACGATCCGCACGTTCGATCTCGGCGCCGACAAGGTTCCCCACTTACCCGAGCCCGAGGACGAACGCAACCCCTTCCTGGGCCTGCGCAGCATCCGGCTGGCCTTGAGAAATCTGCCCCTGTTTCGCACCCAACTGCGCGCGGTAGTTCGGGCCAGTGCGTTGGGGAATGTCCGCGTGATGTTTCCGTTGGTCTCCACGCTGATGGAACTCCGTCAGGCCAAGATGGTGTTGGCCGACGTGATGGAGGACCTGGAAGAACGCGGCGTGGAATTTGATCGCGATATGTCGATCGGCATGATGGTCGAAGTCCCGTCCGCCGTGATGATGATCGACCGCTTTGTCGAAGAAGTTGATTTTCTGAGTATCGGCACGAACGACCTGATCCAGTACACGCTGGCGGTCGATCGCAGCAACAAGGATGTGGTCGGGCTGTACAACTCGTCCGACCCGTCCGTATTGAAACTGATTTCGATCACCATCGAAGCGGCCGACCGCAAGCAGATCCCCGTGAATCTTTGCGGCCAGATGAGCGGGAGCCCGGTCTACACCATGTTGCTGTTGGGACTGGGGTTGCGGCGCTTCAGCGTTACACCCAGTGCCATCCCCGAGATCAAGAGCGTCTGTCGCAGCGTGACCATCGAACAATGTCAGGCCGTTTCCGAACGGGCCATGACGATGGAAAACGCGCGTGACATTAAGAGTTACCTGAAGGAAGAGTTGAGGAAGCACGTTCCGGAGCTCGGTCAATAGGGACTGCCAGTAGTGGCGTTCAGTAGGGACGTTTTCCGAACGTGAAGAAACTGCGTTAAACAAACACAAGTGACCGGAACCGGCAGGCCCTCGCCGGTGGGTTCCGCAAGGCCTCGTGCGACAAGGATCGACGTCGATCCGATGGTCGGGTGAGGTCAAAACAGTTCAGTAAGATTCTCCGCCGCATTGTGCCGCGGAGAACAGGATTTTTCGAACCAATGGTTCGACAACGAGTACGTATTCGATTTTGTAAGCAGCAAGACCTGCGCCTGATTGGGCACAAGGACCTGATGCGCTGCATGGAGCGGCTGTTTCGCCGCGCCGAGTTGCCGCTGGCCATGAGCCAAGGCTTTCACCCCAAACCACGCTTGACTTTCCCCTCGGCCCTCGCATTGGGTATCGAGGCGACTGACGAAGTGATGGAACTCGAACTGACGGAGACTGCCCAAGCCCAACGGCTACACGAGCAGCTTACTCGGTATGTTCCGCACGGACTCTCGATCAAGTCGGTGGAAGTTTTGCCGCAAGGCGGTAAGAAAGCTCAGGTTCGCTGTGTGTCCTATCGGATGCCCGTGCCGCCGAAGTGGCGTGACGGGCTGTCCGAAAAGATCGATCGGCTGTTGGCCAGTTCATCCTGGCCCGTCGAGCGAAGCCGTCAGGCGACGACCGTCGATTTGCGCCCGCCTTTGGAAGAACTCCGTCTGGACGAGGGAGTGCTTTCAATGCGACTTCGGGTCGATCGCGGAAAAAGCGTCCGACCGCAAGAGGTGCTCGAAGCGATCGGGGTGCAGGACTTGCTCAAAGAAGGTGTCTATCTGACGCGCGACGTCGTGGAGATTCTGCCATGACGCACGCGCCAGCGACTCGACACGCCAACCGAATGCGTACTTGCTTGTCGTGGAAAACAAGAAAGCAACACCATGAAGCAAGAAATGTTGATCAACGTCTCGCAGCCGGAAGAATGCCGGATCGCGATCGTTGAAGACGGTGTCCTGGAAGAACTCTATGTCGAGAGAACAGGACAGGACAGTTACGTAGGAAATATCTACAAGGGAGTCGTGGTCAACCTGGAGCCGAGTATCCAGGCCGCCTTCGTCGATTTCGGCGTCGGCCGCAACGGGTTCCTGCACATCAGCGATATCGAACCGCAATACTTCCGCCAAGGCGGTTACGATCCGGAAAGTGCGAACGGAGCACGTCTCAGTCGGACCAACGACAACGACAAAGATGAAGATGACGATGCCTCGGAAGACGACCCGAAAAAGAGTCCCCCGCGACGTCAGCCCGGGCGACCGACCGGACGTCCCCGCATCAAGCCGCCTATCCAGGATATCCTCAAACGGGGTGACGAAGTCCTCGTGCAGGTCATCAAGGAAGGTTTCGGCACCAAAGGCCCCACGCTCTCGACCTACATCAGCATCCCGGGACGATATCTGGTCCTGATGCCCGCCCTGGGACGCGTCGGCGTCTCGAGAAAAATCGAAGACGAGGAGGTCCGACGCCGGCTGCGATCGATCATGTTGGAGTTGAACCCGCCGAAGGGCGTTGGATTCATCGTTCGTACCGCGGGCACCGATCGGACCAAACGAGAGCTTTCCCGAGATTTGGCCTATTTGCTTCGGCTCTTGAAAGGCATCGTTCGACGAATCAAGAAGATGCCGGGCCCCGTCGACATCGACGA
>CAYYOX010000185.1:3266-5327 GCA_964473065.1 uncultured Planctomycetaceae bacterium
ATCTTCACCAGTGACGTCGACACCATCTACATCGACGAACCGTCGGCGTACGAACGGGCGCGAGAGTTTCTCCAACTCGTGATGCCCCGGCACGTCAACCGGTTGAAACTGTACGAAGGCAAGGAACCGCTGTTCCACAAGTACCGGCTCGACGAGGAAATCGCCAAGATGTATCAGCGGACCGTCCCGCTGAAAAGCGGCGGTTCGATCGTCATCGACCAGACTGAGGCCCTGGTGGCCATCGATGTCAACAGCGGCAGCTTCCGCGCCGACGACTCGGCCGAAGAGTCGGCCTACCAGTTGAATCTCATGGCCGCCAGAGAAATCGCTCGCCAGATCCGGCTCCGCGATCTCGGCGGCGTGGTCGTGAACGACTTCATCGACATGCGCAAGGAGAAACATCGCCGTGGCGTGGAACGGGCGCTGCGCGATTCGGTCCGGCGCGATCGGGCACGTACCAAGATTCTGCGGACCAGCCCCTTTGGGCTCGTGGAGATGACCCGGCAGCGGATTCGTCCTAGCCTGAAGCGGAGCGTTTTCGCCGATTGCCCCTATTGTCGAGGCACGGCCGTGGTCAAGACGCCGGAGACCATGGCCATCGAAGTGGTCCGCTTCCTGATCCTGGCCTCTCAGAACCCGAAAATTGCCCAGATTTCGATCTCCGTAGCCAGTCCCGTGGCCGATTATCTGAACAATAAGAAACGGCACGACCTGGCCCAGCTCGAAAAAGAGGACAACCTGAAGATCCAAATCGTGGATACCAAAGGAGTTCCGCCCGAACACCTGATGATTGAATGTCACGACGCCCAGGGCGGGAAAGTACAATTTCCTTGACCGGAGGCCTTGAAACGGTCGGGGATAGTCCGTTATCCTTAAAGGTTTGCCACAACACGGCGGAATAACAACCAAACACAATCCCACCCGAAAGAAGGGTCGACTGCCCGCCGGGCAAGTCTTCCCTGCTGTCGAGATTTCGATGCCGGGTGACCGATACCTCGAACATACCGAATTACCAAGGATCTACCATGTACGCGATTATTCAAGAGAGTGGACGGCAAGTGAAGGTCGAAGAAGGCCAAGAGTTGGATATCGATTATCGAGAAGCGGCCGCCGGCGACGAGTTGAAATTCGACCAAGTTCTAGCCTACCGCGACGACGACGGCCTAAAGGTCGGCCAACCAACGCTCGAGTCGGCCGCCGTCACCGCCGAAGTGGTCTCGGTAGCCCAAGGACCGAAACTCGTCGTCCAGAAAATCCGCCGACGCAAGAACTCGCGTCGCAAAACGGGCCACCGCCAACTCTATACCCGCGTGAAGATCAAAAAGATCTCCGTCGCCTAGTAGTGCGATATAGAACGGTCCCGTTCAAGAAACGGCTGCGCCAAGCCGTTCCCCCCAAGCCCCCGGGCTGCGTCCCGGGGGATCCCGTCGCCTCAACACGTGATGTGCCGCGGTGTCAGGTCGGTTCCTGAATAATCCCTCCTCGGGGTTTTCCCTGCCGAATTTCAAAAAAAGGGGCTTGACTTCTCGTTCTTAATAGTAATACTTACTAGTAGCGTAAGGAGCTAAGCCGTGACGAAGCATCGATTTCAGCGAAATACTCGGCAAAGGGAGGTGATCCTTGGTGAGCTTTGCAAGCTCACCTCACACCCCACTGCGGTGGGGCTGCACGAGATCGTCAAACAGCGGCTCCCCAAAATCAGCCTGGGAACCGTCTACCGCAACTTAGAGTTGCTCAGGAAGATGGGAGCGGTTCGCAAACTGCAGTTCAGCGAGGCGGAGGCCCGATTCGACGGAAACGTCGAACCCCACGATCACGTGCGTTGCATAAGATGCGGCCGGGTCGACGATGTTCACGGGTCACCCCTTGAACTGAGCAAAGACAAGGACCATGATTGCAGGGGATACGAAATCCTCGGCCATCGCCTGGAGTGGTTTGGCGTTTGTCCTCAGTGCAGCCAGCATGATGCCGGCGAGGAGCCGACCACTTCAACAGATGAGCAGGAGTAAGCCCTGCTTGGTAAACATTCAATCACAACTATCCAATTAACTCGACTAACGA
>CAYYOX010000185.1:5427-11080 GCA_964473065.1 uncultured Planctomycetaceae bacterium
TAAGCCCTGCTTGGTAAACATTCAATCACAACTATCCAATTAACTCGACTAACGAAAGGAGATCCGGTCATGTTGAATCCGAAGATTCAAGAGGCCCTGAACCAGCAGCTCAACGCCGAGCTATTCTCTTCCTACTTGTATCTGTCGATGTCGGCCAATTTCGACTCGACAAGTTTCCAGGGAATGGCCGCCTGGATGCGAATCCAGGCCCAGGAGGAACACGCCCATGCGATGAAGTTCTACGACTACATCCTGGAACGCAACGGCCAAGTCACGCTAGCCCAGGTCGAGGCGCCCCAGACGAAATGGGATTCCCCCCTGGAAGCGTTCGAGGGCGCCTATGCCCACGAGCAGAAAATCACCGGACTGATCAACGGATTGGCAGATCTGGCCGTGACCGAAAAGGACCATGCCACCGAGACGTTCCTGCAATGGTTCATTACCGAGCAGGTCGAAGAAGAGGCGACCGTTTCGACGATCGTCGATCAACTCAAGCTCGTGGGCGGCGAGGGCGTGGCACTGTACATGATCGACCAGCAACTTGCCCAACGGCCAGCGGCCGCCTCGGCAGGACCGTAAATGATGTTTCGTGATTTAGAGAATCTTGTAGGGTGGGTCGAGGCACGAAGACCCACGCAATGAAATGACGAAGCACGAATGACGAAATGAAAGAAACCGCGTGGGTCTTCGTGCCTCGACCCACCCTACGTATTTCCATTAGATAACCCTAGTTGACGGAAAAGGAGTAAGGATTGTGTCTACATTAGTAACGAAAGAAGCCCCCGATTTTACAGCGCAGGCGGTCATGCCGGACAACTCGTTCGAGGATTTGACCCTCTCGTCCTATCGCGGCAAGTATGTGGTGTTGTTCTTCTATCCGTTGGACTTCACCTTCGTTTGTCCCTCGGAGATCATCGCGTTCGACAACGCGGTAACGAAGTTCGAGGCGAAGAACGCGGCCTTGATCGGCGTGTCGGTCGATTCGCAGTATACCCATCTGGCCTGGAAGAACACGCCTCGCGATCAGGGCGGTATTGGGCCGGTGAAGTATCCGCTGGTAGCCGACTTGAACAAGAACATTGCCCGGGATTACGGCGTCCTGTTCGACGAGGCGGTTGCCTTGCGGGGCCTGTTCGTGATCGACACCGAAGGGGTCGTTCGCCACGCGCTGGTCAACGACCTGCCTTTGGGTCGCAACGTGGACGAGGCCTTGCGGATCCTCGATGCGCTGCAGTTCACCGAAGAGCACGGCGAAGTTTGCCCGGCCAACTGGCGGGAAGGTGAAGACGCCATGAAACCAACGGCCGAAGGCGTAGCGGAATACTTGGCCGCTCACGCAACTTAATTGCACGCCCTTAGGTCGGTCGATCAGGTTGTTTTACATTTTATCCCAGGGAGGCTGGAATGCCCACGGAAAGATCGCAAGTTTATTTGTGTAGTGTTTGTGGAAACGCGGTGGAGGTGATTCACCCCAGTTCGGGTGCATTGGTCTGTTGCAGCGTGCCGATGAACTTGTTAGCGGAAAATAGCACCGACGCCGCACAAGAGAAGCATGTTCCGGTGATCGAAAAGGTCGACGGAGGTTACCAGGTGACGGTCGGATCGGTCGAACACCCAATGGAGGACGGTCACCACATCGAGTGGATCGAAGTGACGGCCGACGGGAAGAACTACCGCCAATACCTCACGCCGGGCCAGTCGCCGACGGCCGTTTTCCCGATCGAAGCCGAGCGGATCACCGCCCGCGAGGTCTGTAATCTACACGGCCTGTGGAAAGGCGAGTGACGGTCGAGGACGATTATCGATCGTCCATGATAATGATTGAAGTTGCAACCGAGATCATCCTCGAGAGTTGGCTGGTACTTGGTCAGATGGCGCCGTACTTGCTGTTCGGCTTCCTGATGGCCGGAGCGCTATCGGTCTGCATTTCACCCGAGTTGGTCGAACGTCACCTCGGCGGCCGCGGCTTAGGGCCCGTGCTGAAGGCCTCGCTGTTCGGCATCCCGCTGCCGCTGTGTTCGTGCTCGGTGATCCCTGTCTCGGCCTCGATCCGCCGCCATGGGGCCAGCCGCTCGGCCACGACGGCCTTCCTGCTCTCGACACCCCAAACGGGCGTCGACAGCATTGCCGTGACCTACGCCATGCTGGGGCCCGTGTTCGCCGTGTTCCGGGCCGTCGCGGCCCTGCTGACCGGACTGCTCGGCGGCGGGCTCGTGCAAGTGTTCGACCGCGACGAACCGGGCGGCGAGACCGACGACGCATCGTCGCAAGGTTGTACGGAAGCATGTTGTGCGGAGGATCCACAGCAAAACATTCTGACGCGCATTCTGCACTACGGGCTGGTCGTGCTGCCCCGCGATATCGGCTTGGCGTTGCTGCTGGGCGTGGCGATCGCCGGGGCCATGGCCGCCTTCATCGAGCCCGGGCAATGGGAAGCCTACGTCGGCGGCGGCATCGGGTCGATCCTGCTGTTGATGGCCGTCGGCGTGCCGTTCTATGTCTGTGCGACCGCCTCGGTACCCATCGCGGCCGGACTGATGCACATCGGCGCCTCGCCCGGGGCGGCGTTGGCCTTCCTGATCGCCGGCCCGGCCACTAATGCAGCCACCTTCACCACGATTTGGAAACTGCTCGGACGCCGCAGTGCCGCGTTGTATATGACGACCGTCGCCGTCAGCGCGGTCGCCTGTGGGTTGGCACTGAACTACTTGATTCCCTTGTTCCCCGCCATGCAACCGGAACTCGGCTCCCACGCCCACCATGCGGACGAAAGCGGCTGGTTCGCCAATGTGGCCGCGGTGGCCCTGTTGCTCGTGGTGGCGTGGTCCTACCGAAATAACGCCACTGCCGGTAAACTGAGCGAATCGTCCCCCGAGCCAACCGACCCACAGCCGACCGACCAACAGCGGCTCGAACTGCAAATCGACGGCATGACCTGCGGCCACTGCGCCGACACGGTCCGCCGCGCCCTGGCCGGTTGCCATGGCGTTCGCCACGCGGAGGTCGACTTTCGCGGCGACCGTGCCACGGTCACCGGGGAGCAAATCGACCGGCAACAACTGATCGACGCGGCCACCGCGCTGGGATACGACACGAAGATCCTCGACGAAGGAACTCCATGAATACGACACTGCGAGAGAACATCGATTGGGTGGGATACGTCGATTGGACAGTCCGCGATTTCCACAGCTACAACACGCACCGCGGTACGAGCTACAACGCCTATCTGATACGCGATCAAAAGACGGCCCTGATCGATACGGTCAAAGAACCGTATGGCGACCAATTGCTGCGGAACGTCTCCGCGTTGATCGATCCGGCCCAGGTCGACTATGTCGTATGCAACCATGCCGAGCCGGATCATGCGGGCGAATTGCCGCGTGTGATGCGGTCGCTGCCGAATGCTACGCTGCTGTGCGATAAGAAATGTCGCACGGTCCTTTCGCAGCATGTCGACATCTCCTCGTGGAAGATCCAGGTTGTGGCCGAGGGAGACCGCATCTCGTTGGGCCGCCGGACGCTGCAATTCGTCGAAACGCCCATGGTCCACTGGCCCGAATCGATGTTTACCTACGTGCCCGAGGAGCGATTGCTTTTCTCGATGGACGCCTTCGGCCAGCATCTGGCCACATCCCCGCGATTCGGCGACGAGGTGGGCCTGAGCACGGTGATGGAAGAAGCGAAGACCTATTACGCCAACATCGTGATGCCGTTCGGCAAACCGGTGGCCGCCTGCCTGAAGAAGGCCGCGACGCTGGACATCGATATGATCGCTCCGAGCCACGGCGTGATCTGGCGCAAGCACGTGACCGACATCCTTGACGCCTATGCCGGCTGGGCCGCCGGAGAGGTTCGGCCCAAGGTACTGGTGATCTACGACTCGATGTGGCAAAGCACCGCGGCCATGGCCCGCGCGATCCTCGAAGGGGCCTCGCAGCCGGGCATCGAGACCCAGTTGATCCATGTCCGCAGTTCCGATCTCACGCAAATCGCCGCCGAGACGCTCGATGCGGCGGCGATCGCGATCGGCTCGGCCACGTTGAACACGCAAATGATGCCCATGATGGCCGCCGCACTGACTTACCTGCGTGGCTTGCGACCGCGAGGAAAGGCCGGCTTTGCGTTCGGCTCCTATGGTTGGGGCCGCGGTGCGACCGAGGCCATCGACGCTTGGCTCGCCGAGGCCCAATGGGACATCGTGCGTCAACCGATCAAGGTCCAATACCGCCCCACGCCCGAGATGCTCGAAGAATGCCGTGTCGCCGGAGAACTTCTGGCCGAAAAGGCACGATCCATGGCCAATAGTTAGCGCGCATTATTCATGGGTTTGTAGCTACGTTCGCCAGAACGTGGGGCGTGCCCAAGGGTTACGACCACGTTCTGGCGAACGTAGCTACGACAGTGTGTTACGCAATTGCCAGAGTCATGAATCATCCCGGTTAGTGGTACACTCTTGCTAGCTTAGCTGTCTTTCGTGGCCTTCTGCTACCGCGTGTTTGACCCTTCTTGTCGGTTTCCCCTGGCTTAACTGTCGCGGGGAAAGTTTTTTTGAAAAATGTTGCCAACACAACTCGGCGAAAGCTCAAACGTGGGAATCGCGGAACCTCAATCCAAGCAACAGGTTACGATCGATCGGGTCGTTCGGAATGCTGTCATAGCTAGCAGTGCCGCCATGACGCAAACCGTTTGACACCATTATCTTAGGATAACTTTTCTAAGTCTTATTGACCGAGGGGTGAATCTCGTTAAACTTTGACGATTACTCCCGTATGTTGTGTCCATGAGGGCACGGGGTACAATATATGGGTGTTATGTGTCGATTTCAGCACCCCCTATCGGACGGGTGATTATGAGATTCTGCCGCCATGACGGCGGTATATTTCACGCGGATTCCGGCGGACCGCTGATTTCGATTCTGTACTTATGTATACTGTGTGGTAGGGATGCCCAGGCTTCAAAGGGAAATAGGAGCGCAGTCATGGATCGTCAGGAAACAGAAACCTCCAAGGCAACCAGCACATCGGCAAAGTTTCAGGCCGAAACGGTGCAAGCCGATACGCAAGTCGAAAAACCGGTCGAGGCCGCCGAGCAAGCTTTGACCATTGAGCCGACCTTTTGCCCCGCCGACGTGGCCGATCCGTTCGATACGGTCCAATGGGAACTGCGAACGGCCAGCATCAAGGGCGAGGACGGCGAGAAGCTCTTCGAGCAGACCGATTGCGAAATTCCGGCCTCATGGAGTCAACTGGCCACCAACGTCGTGGTCAACAAGTACTTCTACGGCGAGAACGGCACGCCCGAGCGTGAGAAGAGCGTTCGGCGATTGATCCACCGTGTGAGCCGCACGATCGCCGACTGGGGAACCGAAGACGGCTATTTCGCCACGACCGAAGACGGCGAGAACTTCTATCGCGAGCTGACCTGGCTCTGCCTGCACCAGCACGCCTCGTTCAACTCGCCGGTGTGGTTCAACGTCGGCCTGTATCACCAGTACGGCGTCAAAGGGTCGCAGTGCATCTGGCACTGGAACCCCGAGAGCGAATCGGTCGAACAGCCCAAGGATCCCTACAAATACCCGCAGGGCTCGGCCTGCTTCATTCAAAGCGTGCGCGACAACATGGAAGACATCATGGAACTGGCGCGCAGCGAGGCC
>CAYYOX010000186.1:0-4750 GCA_964473065.1 uncultured Planctomycetaceae bacterium
TGATGGTCAGAGACTGTGATAATCGCATACCCCAACGCACTAGGCAAAGGTTCGATGGCTCCAAGGAAAAACAGCGGTAGCCAGCTTGCCAGTAGTAATCTTCTCATCGTGCTTTCTCCAATGTTGCGGGCGCTCGTCGCCCCGGAAAACAAAACGAAGACAGGAACACCCTGCCTCAGGAACCTGACTCAGAGAATGAGTCCAAGAACGCACCCAACAACAGGAACGTGCCCACAAGTTTATGGGACGATACGATTGGGCTAAGACGCTGCCTCGCTTGGCTGATGCCAGCCGGGTTAGGTGACGGAAGTCACCTCTTCGGTCGCTGTCATAGAAATAGGTCGGGACCACCAGTATACCGCTCCGACGGAGAGATAGCCACCGTCGCGGAAACCTTTTGCGTGAAGCACCCCACCCGGTTGAGGGAGGCGAGGTTTTTGGCGCTCAAAAACTTTTTCGGATAGGTATATATACTCTGAGCTTGACCGTGGGGACCGCCGGGTGGGTTCTTTCCCGCCGTTGTGGAAAACCACAACGACAAGGTGTGTAAGAGGTTGTGGCGTCCATCTTCGGTCGGAGTGTGCGCGGCAGTCGGCGGAGTGGAAGATCCTGGCTGTCGACCACCACATCACCCGCACAGCCCGCCTGCATGTCTACTGATCGCCTTGGACCGCAGCCCGGACGATACCGAGAACCTGTTGCCGAACCGCCTCGGACACCTTCGGCCACGCCTGGATGATCGATTGCAGATCAGCGTCGATCAGGGCCGATTGTGCGCCAGGTGCGCCGCATTTTGCGCCGCCTTGCGAGAAAAAGCCCGTTTCTTCCGGGGTTTTCGATACCCGTTCGAGTCCTGGCGGGGGTGCTTTGGCTGAGGAAAAAGGGAAAAGCGGGTTTGGGTTCCTGGGGACTCTTTTCAAGGGCCAGCCAGATGGCAACCGCCGTCGAAAGGCACGTCGCCAGGTCGCATCAGGTAGCCGGACGTCGCATCCTTTCACGGCAACGGAAGGTCCTTGATCTCGTATTCGACTGTTGTGGTCCGGATCGTGCTGGACGTCTTGTAGACGAACTTGTGCCCCACCGGCGGGCCGTCCAACGCGAACAGATAGGCCACGCCGATCCCTTGCTCGCTCTGCCCGAGCGTTTCCAACAGGTTGTACTCGATCGGCTTGCCGTCGGGGTCTTCCAGGTAGGCTTCGTTGTTGAAGATCCAGACGCGATGCGACTCGAGCGCGTCGCCCGGCTGGTCGTAACGCACACGCATTCGGACCTCCCAAATGCTGTTGTTCTCGCGGACCTGCTCCAGGGTGACGGTCACCCCGGCCACGCGCTGGCTGACGTTCTTCGCCTTGGTCAGATTGTCGAAGGTGAACGTCTCGACCTTGCCGGGAATCATGGCCGAGAGCCGGCCCTTCAGTTCGGCAATCCGCGTGGCTTCTCGCGGAGGCAATTCGAGCGGCAGTGTCAGATCGACCGAAATGGCCTCGCCGACGGGTACCTCTAATGTGGTCTGGAGACTGGCGGGCAGAATGGGGCGACCCTTCTCGTCGGTCCCGCTGAACTCGTTCATCGGTTGCGTCAGCCGAATCGGACGCAGCCGCGGCTCCCAGGCCACCGACAACGTCAGCAACAAGGTCTCGGCATCCGGCTGGCGAAGATTGCGTCGGGCAACGATCTCGGTCGGCTCGAAGCGGAACGGCCCGCTGTAGCTGACACGCTGCGAATCGGGCAATGCCTCTTCGCCTTGCCCCACGATGTGAACCGCCCGCTCTTCGCCGAAGAAGTAGACGGTCAACTTGGCCTGCCGCAACACTTCATCGAGCGCCTGCCAGAAAGGCGTTTCGTGGAAATCGACCTTCAGCGACGGATCGGTCACCTCGTGGCCGAATCGTTCGCGGAAGTCGATGATCTTGTTTCCCGACTGCTGCTCGATGGCGGCCAGGACTTTCGACAAGGGCAAGGAATCGGCCTTAAGCGTAATCAACGACGCCCGGGTGGCCGACTCGGCCTCGGCCTGCTGGAGCTTCTGTCGAATCCGCGTAAGCCGTTGCTTCACTTCGGCCGGCATCCGATCGGCTACCGGCGGCAACCACTCGAGCACGGGCGGGCCCATTCGCGAGAGTTGCTCCTCGGCCGCCTCGCGTCGGGCCAATTGGGGCGCGCCCAGTTGACGGACCAAGCGTCGGACCTGGACTTTCGCCTCGTCCTCGGCGACCGCGTCGGCGACCACATCGGTCTGGCCAAGCAGAATCGAGCCGATCAACAGCAGGGAAGGCCACATGGTACATTCTCACAGGGATAAGTTCTTGCCCGGGCTACTGATCCGATTCCTTGGACCGCTTTTCGAGCTGTTGGATTTTTTCGACGCGTCGTGCATGGCGGCCGCCCTCGAAGGGCGTCGCCAGCCAGAGTTCGATCATGCGGTCGATCAACTGCTCGCCCAACAGATCGGCCGAGAGGCACAGTACATTCGAGTCGTTGTGTCGGCGGCTCATTTCGGCCGTCAAGTCGTCGTGGCAGGGGGCGGCCCGGACCCCGGCGAACTTGTTGGCCGCGATGCACATCCCCAACCCCGTACCGCAGACGAGAATCCCCCGGTCCGCTTCGCCACCGCTGACCTTCTCGGCAACCAACGAGGCGACGTCCGGGTAATCGACCGGCTCGCCCGTATAAGTCCCCACATGATCCACCTCGTGCCCGAGCCGCTCGACCAGATCGATCACCTTCTCTCGGATCTGATAGCCACGATGATCGGTCCCAATGGCAATTCGCATGATGGAGTGGGGGTCAGGGGTCAGTTAAGCGTAACGGCTATAAAGCCGCGACCGTTGGTCGCGTTCCATGGCGTGGGAACATTGTATTCAGCGGTATTCGGGCGCGACCAACGGTCGCGGCTTTATACCCCTTTACATTGTGGGCTTACAGGGGCAATTCGTCCAGTCGGGCCGCCAACTCGGTGCGAATCTGCTCGGAACATACCCTGTAGCGTTCTGCTGTGCCCCCAATGGGGTCGGTAACGTCCGACCCGTCGCGGCACAACGGCCAGGTTCGTTCGGCCGTCTCGGGCCACTGGGCCACGATCGCCTCGCGGTGGGCTCGGGTCATCGTGAAGATGGCATCGGCGTGGCGGACCAACGGCTCGCTCACCGGTTGCGTCTCGTGGTTGCTGATATCCAGCCCGAATTCCGACATGACCCGAACCGACTCGACCGTAGCCCGGCCCCCGGCCATGGCCGCAATTCCGGCCGAGAGCACCATCACACCCGGCCGATCCGCTTGGTGGTCCTCCAGTTCGTCGATCGAGCAGCCCAGTCGCTTGGCCAAAATGTCGCGAGCAAGGATCTCGGCCATGGGGCTGCGACATGTGTTGCCCGTGCAAACCATCAGGATCAGCGTGCTGGACAGTCGGCGGATCGTCTTTTCCGGCACGACTCCTTCACGCAAGATCTCATATTCCTCGCCTTGCACGCGGACGACCGACGAAGGTTGCCCGAAACGACACGGCCCGTCGTCCAGCACCAGCCGAACATCGTCTTCCAGCGCCTCCAGAACCTGCTGGGCGTCGACGGCGTCGGGTTGCCCCGATCGATTGGCGCTGGACAGGGCCAGTGGACCGGCCAGCATTTGAAGCACATCGAGCACGACCTGATGGCCCGGCACTCGCAGACCGACCGTCTGGCTTGGCGAAACGGCCTGGCGAACCTTGTCGGGCAGGCGGTGGACAAGGCTGTCCGGGTGGGAGTCGTCTACCACCAGCGTGATAGGCCCCGGCCAGCAGCGTCGGGCCAGACGTTGGGCCAGCCGGCTCATGTCGGGCACGTAGTCCCGGGCTTCCTCGGCGCTGCGGATGGCCAAGGTCAGCGGATGGTCTTCGCCTCGCCCTTTGGCCTCGATCAACCGCTCGACCGCCTGCTCGTCCAGGGCGCTGGCGGCCAGTCCGTAGACCGTTTCGGTGGGAAAGGCGACCAATTGCCCCTCGGCCAGCGCCTGGACGGCTCGATGGACCACATCGCGCCAGTCCTCTGCGTTGCGAAGATCAATCACCACGGGCGGCATGGCACATTCCAGGGTCACAGCGGCCACAAATCGACGTAATATCTTACTATATGGGCTGTTGCGCCGTGCCGTCAACCCGGTCAGAAAGGGGGAAGCGCGAGGTTTGTTGATCGAACATCGTGTGTTTTGTAGGAGGCGACTCCCGTCGCCGATTTTCCCCTGACTTCGGCGACGGGAGTCGCCTCCTACAAGGCAGGTCAGGTAAGTGATGCTCCTGGCATTAGACGTCGAAACCGGGTAAGCTCACGGGGAATCGGTTATTGACCCAACGAAACGGTTCAGCCTGTGAGTCCACCTCCCATGGTCCGTCTATGTCGCCGACTCTTGCCGATCGTGATCTGCCTGGCGGTCCCGGGCTGCAATGATGACCCGGGCAATTTGGGCGATTTCCAGGCCATTTGGGGACGCCGGGGGATTTCCGACGGGCGTTTTCAGAAACCCCGCGCCATGGCCATTGACCGGCAGGATCGGATCTTCATCGTCGACAAGACGGCCCGAATCCAGGTCTTCGACACCGATGGCAGATTCCTCCGCGGTTGGCGAACGCCCGCCTGGGAGACCGGCAAGCCGACCGGTCTGTCGATCGATGGCGACGGCAATCTGCTGGTGGCCGACACGCACTACTATCGTGTGTGGGTCTAGTCGCCCGTGGGCACCCGAGTCACAACTCTCGGCAGCCGGTCAGGCAAGTGGC
>CAYYOX010000186.1:4760-8975 GCA_964473065.1 uncultured Planctomycetaceae bacterium
ATCGGGGGTCAGTGGGGACATGCTCCCGGCGAGTTCGGTTTTGTGACCGATGCGGTTCAGGATTCGGTGGGCAACTCCTACGTGGCGGAATACGGCGAATATGACCGGATTCAGAAATTCTCGCCCGAGGGCCAATTCCTGTTTCAATGGGGCGGCCACGGCAGCCAACCCGGCCAGTTCATCCGCCCGCAGAACCTGGCGATCGACCAGGACGACCGGATTTGGGTCGCCGACGCATGCAATCACCGCATCCAGGTCTTCGACTCCAACGGCAAGTTGCTCACCTATTGGGGCAAACAGGGCAAGCAGCCCGGCGAGCTCTACTACCCTTACGATCTAGTGCTCGGCGACGACGAGACGGTCTACGTCTGCGAATACGGCAACCACCGCATACAGCAATTCACCCGCGACGGCCAATCGCTAGGCTGCTGGGGAACCCACGGCCGCAAGCAGGGCCAACTACACAATCCCTGGGCTTTGGTCCGCGACAGCCGCGGGAAAATATATGTTTTGGATAGCAATAATCACAGAGTGCAAGTAGTGGATAGTGGTTAGGAAGCAGTGGTTAGTGGATAGTGGTCAGTGGATAGTGGTCAGTGGATAGTAAGCAGTTATGCTTATCCGTTGAAGCAAGAGTTCTAACCACCAACCACTAACCACCAACCACTATCCACCAATCACTATCCACCAATCACCAACCACTAACCACCAACCACTATCCACTATCCACTAACTCCCATGTACACCCTTTCCTTCAACGCCCCGCTATACCTGCTGCTGCTGGCTTTGTTGCCAGCACTGTGGTGGTATGGGTTTCGGCGGCTGGTGTTGTTGGGCAGGGTGCGGAGCGTGGTGGTGGTTCTGCTGCGGACGGTCGTGATGTTGGCCATTATTTTGGCGCTGGCCGAGATGCAGTTGATGCGCGTTCACGACAAGCTGACCGTGATCTACCTGCTGGATCAGTCGGCCAGCATCCCGGCTCCGCAGCGTCGGGCCATGATCGAGTATGTCAACGGGGCCATCGAAACGCATCGCCGCTTGGAAGATCGCGTCGGCGCGATCGTCTTCGGGCGCGAGGCGGCCATCGAGATGCCGCCGATCGATGACGATGTGGCCATGACCCTGGGGATCGAAAGCCCGTTGGATCCCGAGTACACCAATCTGGCCGGGGCCTTGAAACTGGCCCAGGCCACCTTTCCCGAGGACGCGGCCAAGCGAATCGTGATCGTCAGCGACGGTAACGAGAACTTGGGCGACGTGATGCGTCAGGCGCAAGGCGTGGCGGCCGGGGGAATCGGGATCGACGTGCTGCCGATCCGATACCAGACCGGATCCGAGGTGATTGTCGAGCGATTGGCCCTGCCGAGCGACATCCGCCGCGGCGAGCCGTTTCAGATGAAGGTCGTGATTACCAACACGGCCGAGAACGAGAACCCTGTGGCTGGGCGGTTGCAGATTTCCCGGCTGGCCGGCGGGAGCCGCGAGGTGATCAGCGACGAGACGACGGTGCTCAAACCGGGCAAGACCGTGCTGAGCGTGCCGCCAATGACGATCGACACGCCGAACTTCTACAGCTACGAAGCCCGATTCATCCCCGACCGGCCCGAAGACGACGCCATGGCCCAGAACAATCGGGCGACCGCCTTCACGCATGTCCGCGGCAAGGGGCGGGTGCTGCTGATCGAGGATTTTCAGAACAAGGGCGAGTTCGATCAGCTCCAGCAGCGGCTCGGCCTGCAGGGCTTGGAAGTGACCCTACAAGGCAGCGACCAATTATTCAGCACGCCGGGCGACCTGATGCCGTTCGACGCCGTCCTCTTGGCCAACGTGCCGCGCGAGCATTTCAGCGACGATCAAATCCGCATGTTGGCGACCAACACGCAACAGATGGGCGCCGGATTGGTCATGCTGGGCGGGCCGAACAGTTTCGGCGCCGGCGGCTGGGCCAATACCGAGGTGGAACGGGCCATGCCGGTCGACTTCCAGATCAAGAACGCCAAGGTCGTACCCCGCGGTGCGCTGGTGATGATGATGCACGCCTGCGAAATCCCCCAAGGAAACTACTGGCAAAAACGGATCGCCCGCGAGGCCATCAAAACGCTCGGCGCCCGCGACTATTGCGGCGTGCTGTTCTGGGGCGCCAAGGGCGACCAATGGATGTGGGGTAAAGGTTTGGCGCCGGTGGGTGCCAACCGGGGAAAGATGCTCGCGGCCATCGATCGGATGACGCCCGGCGACATGCCGGCGTTCGATCCGGCCATGCAGATGGCCCTGCGAGGCTTCAACGGGGTCCCCGACGCGGCCGTGAAACACATGATTATCATCAGCGACGGCGACCCGAGTTACACCAGACGCAGCTTGACCGGCCAGTTGAGCAAGGCTGGCGTGACCATCTCGACCGTCGCGGTCGGCGCTCACGGTACGGCCGACAGCCGGCTGCTGGCCACGATCGCTCGGCAGGCCAATGGCAAGTACTATGCGGTCCGCAATGCGAAGGCCTTGCCGCGGATCTTTCAGCGCGAGGCGCGTCGCGTGGCCCGGCCGTTGATCCATCGCAACGCGAACGGCTTCCGCCCTTTCGTCAATGCACCGCACGAGATGATCGACGGCATGGAGCAAACCTTGCCGCCGATCACCGGGTTCGTGATGACCACCAAGAAAGACAACCCGCTGGTCGAGGTCTCGCTGGCTTCGCCCGAGCCGGGTGGTGGGAAAAACAGCACGATCCTGGCCAGTTGGACCTACGGGCTGGGCAAAGCGGTCGTCTTTACCAGCGATGCCGGTGCACGATGGACCGACGGCTGGCTCGACCAGAGCATGTACGATACGCTGTTTGCGCAGATCGTCCGCTGGTCGATGCGGCCCGGCGGAACCTCGGGCCAGTTTACCGTGGCCGCCGAAACGGTCGATCAGGAGGTTCGCCTGGTGGTGACTGCGCTGGACAAAGACGACGAGTTCATCAATTTCCTGACCCTCTCGGGCAGTGCGATCGGTCCCGACTTGAAGTCGGCGCCGATCGAAATGCAGCAGACGGCCCCCGGACGTTACGTGGGCCGTTTTCCGGCCGGTTCGGCGGGGAGCTACTTCGTGGCGCTTAGCCATGGTCTGAAAGACGTGGCCCCGATCCTCACCGGCATCAACGTGCCGTACTCCGACGAGTTTCGCAATCGCGACACCAACGACCAGTTGCTCGGCGAGCTGGCCCAGATGTCGCCCGAGGACGGCAAGCCGGGGCGCGTGATCGAACTGCCGGATAATTCCAAGCTCACCAATCCCCTGCTGGCGGTCAATACGTTCCGTCACGGCGAATTGGCCAAGGCGACCAGCAGCCGCGACGTCTGGCACCTGGTCATTTTGATCGGCAGTTGCCTGTTCTTTTTCGACGTGTTTTTCCGGCGCGTGCAGGTGAGTTTCGCCTGGGTGGGACCGCTTGCCGGGCGGGTGCGCGATGCGATCCTCCGACGTGAGCCGAAGCCGCCCGTGATCGAGACCATGGACCGTCTGCGCAGCCGCAAGGCGGCGGTCGGCGCCCAGATCAAACAGCTTCACGCCGACGCCCGATTCGAGCCTGACGTCGATGCGGACGTATCTCTCGACGCATTGGACGAACGGCCCGGGCACGAAGCGCCGAAGCCGACCGTCACTGACGAAGATCCACAGGAAGAGGAAAGTCACACCGAACGACTCCTTCGCGCCAAGAAAAAGGTTTGGCGAGACAAACAACAATAAGCAGCCGCTTGCGGCTTTGCAAGACCTACCGACAAACTGCAAAGCCGCAAGCGGCCTAAGAAAGGACCAACCCATGAGTATCGCAAAAAACATGGAACAACGGACCCAACAGTTCGTCGAGCGCTATACGGCCGTCAAACAACAGATCGGCCGCGTGATCGTGGGACACGAGGAGATCGTCCACGGCGTGCTGACGTGTCTGTTCGTCGGCGGGCATTGTCTGCTGGAAGGGGTGCCGGGACTGGGTAAAACGCTCTTGGTCCGCACCTTGGCCAAGGCGCTCGACCTGGACTTCTCGCGGATCCAGTTCACACCCGACCTGATGCCGGCCGACATCCTGGGTACCAACATGGTACTCGAGACACCCGACGGACGACGCGCGTTCGAGTTCCAGCATGGGCCCATCTTCACGCAGATTTGCCTGGCCGACGAAATCAATCGGGCAACGCCCAAGACCCAATCGGTAATACAGGAAATAGTGCAGAA
>CAYYOX010000186.1:8985-11025 GCA_964473065.1 uncultured Planctomycetaceae bacterium
GGGACACGCTATCCGCTGAAGCAGCCGTTTCTGGTCATGGCCACGCAAAACCCCATCGAGCAGGAAGGAACGTATCCGCTGCCCGAGGCCCAACTCGATCGATTCCTGTTCAAGCTGCTGGTCGGCTACTCCGATCGCGCGCAGCTTTCCACAATCATCGAGCGGACCACGCGCGGCGAAACGGTCGAGCCGCAACAGGTGATGGACGGCGAGGAGATTCTCAAGTGGCGGGCGTTGGTTCGCGAGGTGATCCTGGCGCCGCACGTGCAGGACTATATCGTGCGATTGGTGCTGGTCACGCATCCCGAAGGCGAGCTGAGCCTGCCGATCACCGGCCAATACATCCGCTGGGGCGCCAGTCCCCGGGCCGCGCAGACCTTGGCCCTAACCGCCAAGGTGCGAGCCCTGTTGGACGGGCGCTACAACGTCAGCTTCGAGGATGTCCGCCGCGTCTATCTTCCCGCCTTGCGGCATCGGATCATCGTCAATTTCGAGGCCCAAGCCGAAGGCATCGAACCCGACCGCGTGTTGTCCGAGTTGTTGGAACAGGTCGCGGAGAAGGAGGAGTGAGGGTGAAGGGAACTTTATTCATGCTGTCGGCGGTGTGGAAGGAAAAAGGGGAAAGAAGAAAGTATCGCGAGCGATCAGCATTGGCTCGGCATCCCATTGCATAAGCTTTTTCCCATTTTCCTTCTTTCCCCTTTTTCCTCCCCTTCAAACCCGCGGTAGTTGGCCACTTTTGCAATGGTTGCAACCTTTCCCCGGTCCGGGTATGGTGGTGGTTTACGGACATATCGGCCGCCAACCCTCAGGGAGCCCAACATGCTATTGAAAGACAACTTCACCGGCCTGCAGCACTTGGGCCTGCCGGTTACCGACATCACAAAATCGAGAGAATTCTACCAGCAACTCGGGTTCGAGGAGATCATGGCCACGGAGTTGGATTTTGACGGCACGATCCAAGTGGCCATGATGAAGCGGGCTGATACCGTGATGGAACTGTACCAAATGCCCGAGGAGCAACTGGCCGAGATCCGCACCCGCGAGGACGGTCCGATCGACCACATCGCCTTCAGCGTCGCCGACATTGACGCGGCCTTCGAGGAACTCAAGTCGGCCGGAATGGAAATGAACGAAGAGGCCCCTGTCCTATTGGACACGTTTTGGGCCAAAGGCTGCAAGTTCTTCACCATTCGCGGCCCCGACGACGAACGGTTGGAGTTCAATCAGATCCTATAGGGGGAATGACGAAGCACGAATGACGAATAGCAAAACAATCTTCGTCATTCGTCATTTGGATTTCGTCATTGTGATCCGTGGGTCTTCGTTCCTCGACCCACCCTACAGCCTACTCGCGCTCTGCTGTCATGTCGACGCGCGGATGCTGCATCAACGTCTGGTGGCCGTGTTGGATCGCCCGGAGCATGGCCTGATAGTCGGGATCGCTCGTGTCGCGAAAGATCATCGGCGTGCCGTCTTGCGTGCGGCACCGCCCTAAGCCGCCGGCTTCCTTGCTCAACGGAGCCGTGAGCATCTGGCTGTACTCGGGATGGGTTAGATTGATCCGATGGGCCGGGCCGAACGTGCGAATCGAGTTCTCGATGTGCAGGCCTTGGTCCATCAGCGTGGTGTCGGTCCAGAGCTTGCTGCTGACATCATAAACCGCGCGTCCCAGCCAGGCGTCGGAGATGTCGACCGTGCGCCGATGGCAGTCGGTTCCGAAAAAGGGGACATTCTACTTTATTGAAAAAGCAGAATGTCCCCTTTTCGTAATCTTTTCGTAATCCATGCTGAGCCTTATCCACGGGGAGTCCGCTAAGGTACATTCCACCAAGCGATGACGAACAATATAACAACAATGCAGGGCAACACCAAGCAACTACCCACCAGCGCATGTAAGAGCTGACGTCTTGTAGGGCTGCTCGTGGCCAGGGCAGCCAATAACTGCCGTCGATACTCTTCTGTGGCCTCTTCGCGTGTCTTTCGAGACTGTAGCAAAGAAATCGGGTTTTGGTGATGACACGACGCGTGGTTTAGGGT
>CAYYOX010000187.1:0-11004 GCA_964473065.1 uncultured Planctomycetaceae bacterium
TGTGGATTGCTGTTGTCTGTTGGTTTCTCTTGGTGGTATAGTTTTTCTTGCGGTTTTGCGACCGGAAGGGGGTTCTGATGAGTTCTGTTGTACTTATACGTTTGGTTTTCTCCGTGATTACACTTGCCGTTTGTAGCCGGGTGGGCTTTGCCGGAGAGCCGCGGGTGCTGATCGATAATGCGGATCGGGCGGCGGCCTCTTGGCGGTATACGGATGAAAAACCGGGCGAGGATTGGAACTCGGTCGGGTTTGACGACTCGGCTTGGGCCGAAGGGAAGGCCGGGTTTGGGACTAGCGATGCTTTTGCGACGTCGGAGGTGGTTGGGACGGCGTGGACGTCGCATGACCTCTGGTTGCGAAAGACGATCGACATCGACGGACCGGTCGAGTTCGAGTTGGCGGCGATTCGGATTAAGCATGATGAAGATACCGAGGTATACGTCAACGGCAAGCCGGTCCTTGCGACCGCGGGGTTCATTACCGGGTGGGATTCGTACGATGTGACCGAGGCGCTGAAGAAGGCCCTCAAGCCGGGCAAGAATCTTGTGGCCGTGCATGTGCATCAGACGACCGGCGGGCAGTATGTCGACGTGGGGTTGATTCTCGATCCGAAGGAGAAGCCGGCCAAGTCGCCGGGTGGGTTCGATTTCTCGAAACTCGGCGACTACCGTCGGGCGCGTTGGTCCGAGGAGAAGGCTTGGGCCTGGTATGCCGACGTGGGGCCGATCGCCGGGTGCAACTATCTGCCGCGGACGGCCGTGAACATGACCGAAATGTGGCAGAAGGAGACCTTCGATCCGAAAACGATCGACGAGGAACTCGGTTGGGCCGAGAAGGCGGGCTACAACAGCTTGCGGGTGTTCGTGCAGTATCTCGTCTGGAAGGACGATCCCGAGGGACTGAAGCAGCGGATGGACCAGTTCCTCACGATTGCCGAGAAGCACGGGATGCGCGTGATGTTCATTCCGTTTTGCGATTGTGCCTTCGCCGGTCGCGAGCCCTACCTGGGCAAGCAGGACGAGCCCGTGCCGGGCGTACACAACAGCGGTTGGGTCCCCAGCCCGGGCTTGAAACGAGTGGTCGATCGGGACGCGTGGCCCGACTTGGAGCGATACATCAAAGACCTCGTGGGCCAATTCGGCAAGGACCGACGCGTGTTGATTTGGGACCTTTACAACGAGCCGGGCAACTCGAATATGGGCGAGAAGAGTCTGCCGTTGGTGGCGGCCGCGTTTCGCTGGTCGCGCGAGGCCGGGGCCACCCAGCCGCTAACCGTCGGCGCCTTTGCCGACTTCGACAGCCGCATGTCGAAGGCCCTGATGGCGATGTCCGACGTGGTCTCGTTCCACGGCTACGAGCCGCCCGAGGGCATCATCAAGAAGAGCTGGACCTGCCGCGCGTACAACCGCCCGGTGCTTTGCACGGAATGGCTTTTCCGCCAGTCGAACAACACATTCGAGACGATCCTGCCGATCTTCGCCGACGGCCATATCGGCGGCTATCACTGGGGTTTTGTGGCCGGCCGAACGCAGACCTACATGCCCTGGGGCTCGAAGAAGGGCGACCCCATGCCCGAGCGCTGGCAGCACGACGTGATGCACGCCGACGGCAAGCCCTACCGTGCCGGGGAGTTCGACCTGCTACGGAAGTTCCGCGAGGATTTTCGCCTGCGGCCGATCAACCGGCGTTGGTCGAAAGAGAAGATCTCGAAGTGGTACGAGCAGGTCGGCCCGATCGTCGGCTGCAACTTCCTGCCGAGCACGGCGATCAACTCGACCGACATGTGGCAGGCCGAGTCGTTCGACCCGGAAACGATCGACCGCGAACTCGGCTGGGCCCAGCAGGCGGGCTACAACAGCATCCGCGTGTTCCTGCAATACATCGTCTGGAAGGACGATCCCGAGGGACTGAAGCAACGGATGGACCAGTTTCTGGCCATCGCCGCGAAGCATGGGATCAGCGTGATGTGGGTGCCGTTTTGCGACTGTGCCTTCGCGGACAAGGAACCCTATCTGGGCAAGCAGGACCCGCCGAGACCCGGCAAGTCGAACGGCGGTTGGGTCCCCAGCCCCGGCTTGAAACTGGTGGCCGACCGCACGGCATGGCCCGACCTGAAGCGGTACATCCAAGATATCGTCGGCCGCTTTGCCGACGACCGACGCGTATTGGTTTGGGACCTCTACAATGAGCCGGGCAACTCGAAGCTGGGCGAGACGAGCCTGCCGCTCTCGGAGGCCGTGTTCGAGTGGGCCCGAGACGCCAAGCCCTCGCAGCCGCTGACCATCGCCCCGTGGGTCGCGTTCGACTTCCCCATGTCGCAGCGGCACATGCAACTCTCCGACGTGATCACCTTCCACGGCTACGACAAACCTGCGGAGTTCGAGGCAAAGATCCTCGCGTGCCAGAAGTACGAGCGGCCGATCATGTGTACCGAATGGTTGACGCGTCAGCACGGCAATACGTTCGAGTCGATCCTGCCGCTGTTTGCCCGGCATCATGTGGGCGGGTATCACTGGGGACTGGTGGCCGGCAAGACGCAGACCTCCTTGCCCTGGGGATTCAAGCCGGGCGACCCCTTGCCGAAGGTCTGGCAGCACGATGTGTTCCGCACCGACGGCAAGCCGTACGACGCCAACGAACTCAAGCTGCTGAAGCAATATGCCGAGCAGTTTCGGCTGAACCGCCGTTGGTCAAAGGAGAAGGCCAAGCAATGGTACGAGCAGGCCGCCCCGATCCGCGGTTGCAATTACCTGCCCCGTTCGGCCACCAATACGACCGAGATGTGGCAACGCGAAACGTTCGATCCGAAAACGATCGACCAGGAACTCGGTTGGGCCAAGAGCGTGGGGTTCAACAGCCTGCGGGTGTTCGTGCAGTATCTCGTTTGGGAAGATGATCCCGAGGGACTCAAGCAGCGGATGACGCAGTTTCTGGAGATCGCCGATAAACACGGGATCAAGACCATGCCGGTGCTGTTCGACGACTGTGCGTTCGGCTATCCGCCGAAGCACGATCCGTATCTCGGCCCCCAAGGCGACCCGCGGCCCGGCGAGTATGCCCCGTTCTGGACGCCCAGCCCGGGCGTCACCCGCGTGGCCGATCGCAAGGCGTGGGTGAAGCTGCAGGCATACGTCGAGGACCTTGTCGGCACATTTGCCAATGACGATCGCATATTGGCCTGGGACATCTACAACGAGCCCAAGCCCTCAAGCCGGCCGCTGATCGAGTCGAGTTTCTTCTGGGCCCGTTGCCAACAACCTTCGCAGCCGCTGACCACCTGCTGGCACGCCTACGACCTATGCGACGTGATCAACTTCCACAACTACAGCGGCCCGGCCGCCTTTCGGGCCGACATCCAGCATCACCGACAGTACGGCCGACCCATATTATGCACCGAATGGCTCTTACGTCGCGGCGGCAACACGGTCGCCAACATCCTGCCGATCCTCGAAGAGCAACAAGTCGGCTCGTTTATCTGGGGCCTAGTTGTAGGCCGCACCCAGACCAACATGCACTGGAGTTCCAAGCTCGGCGACCCGATTCCCGAAAACTGGCAACACGACATCTTCCACCCCGACGGCAAGCCGTATCGCCCCGAAGAGATCGAATTGTTTCGCGGTGTGGGGGAGTAGAGTTCAGTTGTATAAAACCGCGACCGTTGGTCGCGCCCGGCGGCGTCGGGTCTATCGTATTCTGGCGCGACCAGCGGTCGCGGCTTTATAGGCAGGCGCGACCACGCGATTTACGAGAAAATGAGGTGATCAAGTGGCTGGTGTTCGGCATCCAACCCTGCCGGGCCGCGTTTTACGAATTTCGCGACCGGCTGACTCCCTACCTAGACCAATTGAGTATTCGGATGTTGGACATAGCCCAGCAGCAGGGGTCTTTCGTCGGATGGCAAGGGGCCTTAGGGCCTTTGCGTGAGACTTATTCCAAGGTGTCGCGTATCGATATTCACGCGTGGGTCTTCGCTGCTCGCCCCACCCTACAAAAAGATTCCCGAATCACGGAATACTGAACAAGAAAGGTTTATCGCAAATGAGAACTTGCATGAGAATCCTGACCGTGGCGGCAGCCGTCTGTCTATATGCGATGCCCTTGGCTGCGGCGGAAGAGGCATCCCGCGCTGACCAAGAAGGGATCAAGGCCTATTGCATCGATTTCAATTGGGGCCCCGGCGGGCCGAACGCGTTTACGGCGCCCGGGATCTGGGCGGATGCTGATCCGAAGGAGCATGTGAAATGGTACAAGCAGCTTGGCGCCAATGTTATCCAGACCTTTGCCGTCTCTTGTAACGGTTACGCCTGGTACAAGAACGGCATTGTGCCGGAGCAACCGGGGTTGAAGCATGACTTTCTCACTGAAATGGTCAAGCTTGGCCATCAGGAAAACATGAAGGTCATGGGCTACTTTTGCATCGCGGCCAATACTCGCTGGGGTCAGCTTCATCCGGATGAGAGTTATGGAACGCCAAGTGGCGGGCATATCCCACTTACCAAGAAATACAACACCTTCCTGACCGACTCCATGAAAGACGCCCTGATCAAGACCAAGATGGATGGGTTTATGATCGACTGGGTGTTCCACGGCCCGCTCGATTCTTCCGGTCTGAAATGGCTGCCCTGCGAGGTCGAGATGTGGGCGGAATTGATGGAGGGTCCTTTCCCGGGCGAGGAGAACGTCACCAAGGGGCAGGAAATCGAGTTTACCCGCCGCAGCGTGGACCGTTGTTGGGGAAGCATCAAGCAGGCGGCGAAATCGACCGACCCCGACTGTATTATCTGGTTGACTCTATTCAGCCTGAATCATCCTCAGGCGGTTAACTCCAGGATGGTCAAAGAAGTCGACTGGCTGATGAACGAGGGGGGTAGTGTCGACGACCTTAAGAAGGTGCGCAAAGAACTGGGCCGCGGCAATCTGATCAACTGCTTGGCCGCCTGGAACGCCGCCGACCCGCGAACGGTCGTGCCCGATTCGCTGGAGGCCGGGTTTGGGCTGTACGGTTTCACCCGCCCGGTCAAGGAATCGCTCTTGCCGAGCATCGACGATTACTATTTGGCCAAGGACCTGGATGACCTGACCGGCGACGAGGCCAACATCGCTACGCTTGCCATGGCGTTTCGCGGGATTCCCATCCCGCCGTTGTCGATTGCCGCCAGCAACAAGAAGCCGGTCACGGCAAGCAGCACTTGGGCGCAGTACGCCGGGTATGAGGCAGCCAAGATCAACGACGGGAATCGCAACACGCGTTGGGGCGGGCGTAATGACGTGAAATCCGCCTGGATCGAGATCGATCTGGAAGAGGAGGTGACCATCGGCAAGGTTAAACTCTACGAACTGGCCGACCGGGTCCGCGACTTTACGATCGAATATCGCAGCGATAAAAGCAAACCCTGGCAAACCGCGATGCACGGCACGACGATCGGCAACGCTTATGCCAAAGAGTTCACGCCGGTAACCGGTCGCTATTTCCGCCTGAACATCAAGCAGTCGACCGCCGAGCCGACCATCTGGGAGTTCCAACTCTTTGCCGCAGAGCAATGAGCACGGCCCGGTGCATATCGGATCCCCCCAGCGCGACGCAAATCACTTGAC
Organism: uncultured Planctomycetaceae bacterium; assembly: GCA_964473065.1. Classification (GTDB taxonomy): domain Bacteria; phylum Planctomycetota; class Planctomycetia; order Pirellulales; family Thermoguttaceae; genus CAYYOX01. Next base: position 5,596 of record CAYYOX010000187.1, read on the forward strand.
ACGGCCGATCCGACCGGTCAGACTCGAAGTCTGCAATCTCAGGAAAACGTTGCGGGCGAGGTCCCGGCAGCCCCGAAGGCAAGTGAACACGCGCGAAAGGAAAGCAAAATGAATCTGCTCAAAGGCATCGCCTCAAAAAAGGGGACATTCTACTTTTTCAATAAAGTAGAATGTCCCCTTTTTCTGCTTGTGCTGTTTTGTTCGTCGGTTTGGGGGGTGGAGGAGGTGCGGGTTCATCGGGTGCAGTATCCGGTGCCGATCTCCAGCTTTCGCGAGATTGGCGGCTTTGTGGGCGAGCGGATTCGGGCTAACCGGGTGAACTATGTCGGGGCGTTTGATATCGATCACTTCGTCGGCATGGTCGAGAACAAGAAGCATCGCGAGTGGTGGTGGATCGGCGAGCAGCCGGGCAAGTGGCTCGAATCGGCCGCGCTGAATGCTGCCTGGTCGGGCGATGAAGAGTTGCTGCGGAAGGCCCGGGAGGTGCTCGATCGGATCGCGGCCGCGCAGGACGACGACGGGTACGTGGGCATCACCGATCCGGCATTGCGCACCGCCGAGAAGCCCCTGCGAGGCATGGATCCGTATGAGCTCTATTTCATGATGCACGGGCTGCTCAGCGCGCATGAACAGTGGGAAAACGACGTGGCCTTGAAAACGGCCCAAGGCCTGGGTGATTACTTCGTCGCCACGATCGGCCCGGACAAGGCCCAGTTTTGGCCCTCCGATCTGCGCCCGCCGGAGAACAAACACAAGCACGTCGGCGGGCAATCGGCGATCGCCGGCCATGGGGTTCACTACAGTTGGGAAGGCACGCTGCTGATCGACCCCATGCTGCGGCTTTACGAACTGACCGGCCAGAAGAAATATCTCGACTGGAGCCGTTGGGTGATCGACAACATCGACCGGTGGAGCGGCTGGGACTCGTTCTCGAAGCTCGATGCCGTGGCCGAGGGTCGCCTCGGTGTTCACGAGCTACAACCGTATGTCCACTCGCATACGTTCCAGATGAACTTCCTGGGCTTCTTGCGGATGTACCAGGTGACCGGCGAGGCGAGCTACTTGAAGAAAGTGGTTGGCGCCTGGGAGGACGTGGCGAAGCGGCAGATGTACATCACCGGCGGGGTCAGCGTTGGCGAACACTACGAAAAGGGCCATATCAAGCCGCTCTCCGGCCATGTCGTCGAGACGTGCGCCACGATGTCGTGGATGGAGTTGACGCAATACTTGCTCGAGCTGACCGGCGAACCCAAATATGCCGACGCCCTGGAGCGGTTGCTGATCAACCATGTGTTTGCCGCCCAGACGATCGACGGCGACTGCAACCGCTACCACACGCCGCCCAACGGCACAAAGCACGACTACTTTCACGGACCCGACTGCTGCACCGGCAGCGGACACCGCATCATCTCACTGTTGCCGTTGTTCCTCTACGCGAAAGACGACCGAGGGATCATCGTCAATCAGTATGTGCCGTCGCGGGTCCGTATCGAGCTAAAGGGCAAAGGACCGATCGAGTTGCGACAAGCGACCGCCTATCCGGAAAACGAGCGGATCGTGCTGCACGTCAATCCGGCCGAGCCGTGCGAATTCATGCTGCGGCTGCGGATACCAGTCTGGTGCAAGAACCCGTCGGTCACGCTCGACGGTCAACCGGTCGAAAACATTCGGCCCGGCACTTATGTCGAGTTGACCCGGCGCTGGAAGTCGGGCGACAAGGTCGAGTTGCGTTTTCCTATGCAGATCCGTTGGGAGCGGCGACAGCACCACATGCGCGACCGGATTGTGCGACTCGAGGGCGGTGGCGGCGAACAGATGCGCCAGGCCGAGCTCGACTTGGATCCTCCTTGGGCCCTGATGCGCGGCCCGGTGGTCTATACGTTCGATACGGTGTGGCAGGATTTTGCCGAGAACACGAGTACGCCAATTGCGGCGGAAGACGTGGCCGTTGATCTTGAAAAGGCGGCCTCGCCACGTGTGAAGCCCGCTCCGTCGCGAGCACTCGGCCCGGTGTTGGAGACCGAACTGGTCACCGTCGAAGGCAAGCCGCTTACGGTTCGCATGTTGCCGTTCGCCAACGTGGGGCGATGGTACAAGGACCCGAACCAGCGGCCCGATCCGCACAGTGTAGAAGATCGCGGGCAGACGTTTTCCTACGCCACGTGGATTCCAAACGCCAAGGGTCCCACTTTCCAGAAGCAGCTAGAAGCCGACCGAGCCGTGAAAGCGCGGTTTGCCAAGGCGATTGACTACGTGCTGATCGGCGATGCCCAGTCCGAGACGGCCCATCAAGTCCGCGGCGGAGCGACTGGTCCGTTTCGCGATCGGACCTATCGTCACGCGGGCCACCCCGACACGTTTCAATACACGCTGAAAGTCTCGCCCGAGGAGCCTTGTCAGTTGGTGTGTACCTATTGGGGCAGCGACATCAACCGCGTATTCGACATATTGCTGGGCGGCCGGAAGATTGCCACGCAGACGCTCCACAATAACCGCCCGAACGAATTCTTCCAGGTGGCCTACGAGATCCCCCTGGAGTTGATCCGCGGCAAGACGGACGATTTCGGGCAGCCGGTCGATACGGTCGACGTGAAATTCGTGCCGCACGCAGGCAGCATAGCCGGCGGCCTGGTGGGGATCATGGTGCTGCGCGCGAAGGATGTCGACCAAAGTCTTCTGCTGAGGACCCCTCGGTAGCGATCACCCCGGCTATGGTCATTCCGTATCGACATGTTGAAAGGAGAGTTCAATGAACTGCAAGAGTGCTTGTACAACGTTGTTGATGTTGATTGGTATTGTTGCGGGCTGGGATTCTTCCGCCAAAGCGGATGACACTTCCGACGACGCCTACCTGCTCTCCTACTTCACCGGCAACGGCGAAGACGGGCTGCATCTGGCATCGAGTGTCGACGGGCTGACGTGGACCGCGCTGAATGACGGCCGACCGCTGCTTGCCCCGGCGGTTGGGCACAAGCTGATGCGCGACCCGAGCATCGTGCAGGGACCCGACGGCACGTTTCAGATGGTGTGGACCACCTCGTGGCACAATCGGGTGATCGGCTACGCCAACTCGAAGGATCTGATCCACTGGTCGCCGCAGAAGACGATACCCGTGATGATGCACGAACCGAAAGCGCGGAACTGCTGGGCCCCGGAAGTCTTTTATGATGAAGCCGCCGAGCAGTACCTGATTGTCTGGTCGACGACCGTCCTCGACAAGTTTACCGAGACGTCGGGAAACAGCGAGGACAAGTACAACCACCGGATGTACTACGTCACGACGCGGGACTTCGAGACCTTCTCGCCGACCAAACTATTCTACGAGCCGGGCTATGGCGTGATCGATGGCTTTCTGGCCAAGGCGGAGGATAAGTACCTGTTGTTCTTCAAGGACGAAACGCTCAACCCGAAGCCGCGGAAGCTGATCCTCATGGCCACGGCCGATCGGGCGGAAGGACCCTACACGCAACCGACCGAGCCGATCACGCCGCACGCCTGGGTCGAGGGCCCCAGTGCGATCCGGATTGGTCCGACGTGGTTCGTCTATTTCGATTGCTATCGGGAAGGTCGCTACGGGGCCGCCACGTCGACGGACCTGAAGCACTGGACCGAGATCACCGAGAAGGTCAAATTCCCCAAAGGCGCCCGGCATGGCACGGTCTTGAACGTCGACCAAAAGATCCTCGATCGGTTGAAACAAGCAGTAGACAGTAGGTAGTAGGCAGTATGCAGAACAGCAATCGGGATAACCTTGCTCCGTAGAAAACCCGGAATAACAGGCCCGGGTGGCTGGCGGCTGAACGAAGTGAAGCCCCAGTTTTTAAGCCTCTGGGGCGCCGCTGCGCTATGCCCCAGCCACCCTCATCGCTGGTTTTCTACAAAGCAGGACAACCTTCCTACTGCCTACTGCATACTGACTACTATGGGGTGGTTGTCGAAATCATCCAATTCGGCTAAACAATAGACATCCAAGTTCCCAGATATTGCTAGGAGGCTTCAGCCATGGCTAAGGCGGCGGAAAGACGGTTTGCGATCGGTGTGGATTACGGCACGAACAGCGTGAGGGCACTGGTGGTCGATGTGGCCGACGGTAGCGAGATCGGCACGGCCGTCTATGACTATCCCAGCGGCAGCGATGGCATCCTGCTGGACCCGAAGGACCCCAATCTGGCCCGACAGAACCCGGCCGACTACATCGAGGGTTTTTATAAGTCGGTTCGCGGGGCACTGAAAGACGCCGGTCGGAAACGGGGCTTCAAGCCGGAGAGGGTGATCGGCATCGGGGTCGACACGACCGGTTCGACGCCGATTCCCGTCGACCGCCAAGGCATGCCGTTGGCCCTGCAAGCGAAGTTCAAGAAGAATCTGGCCGCCCATGCCTGGCTCTGGAAGGATCACACCGGCCACGCCGAGGCAGCCGAGATTACCGCGAAGGCCTCGCGCGGACGAATCGACTATCTGGCCAAGTGCGGCGGCACTTATAGCTCGGAGTGGTATTGGTCGAAGATCCTCCACTGCAAGCGGACCGCCCCGAAGGTGTTCGAGGCGGCCTACGCTTGGGTCGAGTTGGCCGACTTCGTGCCCGGCTTCATCACCGGCAACCTAAACCCCGACACGATGCCCCGAGGCATCTGCGCCGCCGGACACAAGGCCATGTATCACGACGACTGGGGCGGGCTGCCGAAAAAGAGTTTTCTGGCCGGCCTGGAGCTTGGGTTGGAACGCGTTCGTGAGCATTACACTCGCCAGGCCGTCCCCTCGGATCAGGAGGCGGGCGAGCTGACGGCCGAGGTGGCCAAGAAGGTCGGCCTGCCGGCGGGGATCGCCGTGGCTGTCGGTGCGTTCGACGCGCATCTCGGCGCGGTCGGCTCGGGCATCAAGCCGGGTACGCTGGTAAAGATTATCGGGACGAGCACCTGCGACATGATGGTCGCGCCGCTGGCCGATCACTTGCCCGATGTCCCCGGGCTGTGCGGCATCGTACCCGGCTCGATCATTCCCGGCATGTACGGCCTGGAAGCAGGGCAGTCGGCCGTGGGCGACATTTTCAACTGGTTCGTCTCCTACCTGACTCCCGAAAAATACACGGCCAAGGGCGACCCGCATGTGAACCTCACGCGCGAGGCCAATAAACTCAAACCGGGCGAGAGCGGCCTGGTGGCCCTGGACTGGAACAATGGGAACCGCACCGTGCTGGTGGACCAGCGGCTGACCGGTCTGCTGCTCGGCCAGACACTCTACACCACGCCGGCCGAGATCTATCGGGCCCTGATCGAGGCGACGGCATTCGGGGCGCTGACCATCATCAACCGGTTCGAGGAATACGGCGGGAAGGTCGGCCAGGTCGTAAACGCCGGCGGAACCGGGGGGAAGAACCCGTGGGTCATGCAGATCTTCGCCGACGTACCC
>CAYYOX010000188.1:0-10992 GCA_964473065.1 uncultured Planctomycetaceae bacterium
GGCGACGCTGTTGGCCTACAACTTGATTCGTCGGGTGATTTGCAGCGCGGCGATGGCGCACGGCAAGTTGCCTCGCCGGATCAGCTTTACGAAAACGTGCGCGGCCATTCTCGCATCCTGGTCAACAGTGCCATTCGTGGCTGTCTCTATTATGTGTTGCCGCTGACTTGACGGATGCCGCGTAATCTATTATTATCGTTATGTGGAATGCTTATGACCAAAGTGACCCGATATCAACGACCGGCAAACTGGATCTTCGTCGCCGTGGCGATGGCGGGTCTCTTGGCCGGTTGCCGTAGCGAGAAGACCGACACGTCCGGTCAGCCCCCGGCCACTCCCTCGGAGGATCAGGGACCTTCGAGCGATCTTTTCGTGGATGCGGCTGAAGCGTCGGGCATCGATTTTGTGCATTTCAACGGCATGTCGGGTGAGTACTATTTTTGTGAAATCATGTGCGCCGGCGTGGCCCTGTTGGACTATGACAACGACGGCGACCTGGACGCTTACCTGATCCAAGGGAAGATGCTCGGGCCAGGCAAAACGCTCGATCAGGCGACGTTTCCCCCCAAGGCCCCTTTGCCGCTTAGAGATCGCCTCTATCGAAACGAGCTGGTCATCGGCCCGGACGGCACACGCACATTGCGTTTCACCGACGTGACCGAGGCCAGCGGGATCGAGGCCCTCGGCTACGGCCTGGGCGTGGCCACCGGCGATTACGACAACGATGGCTGGGTCGATCTGTACGTGACCAACTTTGGCCCCAACCAGATGTTCCACAACAACGGCGACGGCACGTTTACCGATGTGACCGAGCAGACCGGTACCGACGATCCACGTTTTACGACCAGCGCGGCCTTTCTCGACTATGACCGCGACGGGTGGTTGGATCTGTTTGTGTGCGGCGACCTGAATTTCAGCTTCGCCACGCACAAAGAGTGCTTTACGGGATCCGGCAAGTTGGACTACTGCGGCCCGGTCTCCTACGAGCCCATTCCCGACCGCCTATTTCACAATCGGGGCGACGGAACCTTCGAAGACGTTTCGGCCAAGTCGCAGATCGTGCGGGAGTACGGCAGCGGGTTGGGCGTCGTGTGTGCCGACTTCAACGGCGACGGCTGGGACGATATCTATGTGGCCAATGACGGGCGGCCGAACCAACTTTGGATCAACCAGCAAGACGGCACGTTCGTCAACGACGCCCTGCTAGGCGGCTGTGCAGTCGATCGCAACGGCAACCCGGAAGGCAGCATGGGCGTGGACGCCGGTGATTTCGACGCCGACGGCGATCTGGATCTGTTCATGACGCATCTCACCAACGAAACCAACACGCTCTATGTGAACGACGGCACCGGGATGTTCGAGGACCGTGCATTGGAGACGCGTTTGGGCATGGCAAGCACTCCATACACGGCATTTGGCACCGGCTGGTTCGATTACGACAACGACGGATGGCTGGACATCCTGACCGTCAACGGCGCGGTGCACACCCTCGAAGAGTTGGTTCGGGCCGGGGATCCCTTTCCGTTTCATCAACGCAATCAGTTATTCCGCAATCTTGGTCAGGGGCAGTTTGAAGAAGTGACCGAGCAAGCCGGGGCCGTGTTTGCCCTCTCGGAGGTCAGTCGCGGTACGGCCTTTGGCGACGTGGACAACGACGGCGATGTCGACGTCCTGGTGACCAACGACAACGGCCCGGTACGCTTGCTGATTAACCAGATCGGCAACCGCAAGCCCTGGATCGGTCTGCGGTTGGTGGACGGGCAAAGCGGAAGCGACCTGCTTGGCACGCGCGTGGCCGTCTATCGGCCGCAGGGGCCCGTGCTATGGCGATACGTCCACACGGCCGCCAGCTACCTATCGGCCAACGACCCGCGAGTGCTCGTGGGACTTGGCGAGGCGACGGAAGTCACCAAAGTAGACGTCCATTGGCCCGACGGAACGGTCGAGCAGTGGACATCGCTGCCGGTCAGTGCCTATACTACGCTCCGCAAGGGAAGTGGTGCAACGGCCCAAGAGGTAGAATCCCCGTGAGTCGATGTACCATGGCATCGCGACGTTGGATTGGACTGATGGCCGCGGTCGGCTTGTCGGGACTGGGATTGATCGTGTCGTGCGACCGGTCGACGCCCCCGGCCGAGAAAGATCCGGCGCCGAAACAACGGGCCCCGCGGCAGTCGTCCGCGGCGCCGGAGGAGGAATCCACCGGGCTGGTCTCGATTCCGATCACCGATCTTACGAAGCTGGGCAATCTGGTTCAGAAGCAGATTCGCGATCGCCAGACGGCGCTTAGCACGATTCGGCAGAAGCCCGATGCTTCCGTCGGCAAGTTAGCTATCGCCTTTGGCGATATGGGCAGGTATTATCAGACGTACGACTTCTTTGATGCGGCCGAAGCATGTTATCGTAATGCGCATCAGTTAGCGCCGCAGGTTTACGCCTGGCCGTATTACCTCGGGCATCTCTACCGCCGCAGGGCGAAACTCGACAAGGCTGTGAAGATGTTCGAAAGCGCGTTGGAGCGGAAGCCCGATTCCATCGCGGCGCTGGTAGCCTTGGCGGATACCCATCTGCTGGCCAATCGACCCGACCAAGCGGAAACGTGGTTCAAGAAGGCCCTGGAGCTGGACGCTTCCTGCGCGGCAGCGATGGCGGGTCGGGGGAAGATCGCCGCGTCGCGTCGCGATTTCACGGCCGCGGTCGAGCATTTCGAGGCTGCGCTAAAGGCTCAGCCGAACGCCGATGCGATCCATTATTCGCTGGCCATGGCCTATCGCTCGTTGGGTAACCGGGAGGAAGCTGCCGCGCACCTGGAAAAGCGCGGCAAGGTCGCCGCCGGAGTGGCCGATCCGCTGATGGCCGAGTTGGAGCGATTGCGGACCGGGGGGCGATTCTTCGAGCAGCGCGGCGTCTCCTCGGGCGAGGCCGGAAAGCTTACGGACGCCCTGCGCGATATCCACAAAGCCATCGAGGCCGACCCCAAGAACGCCACGGCCCACGCGAACCTGGGAACGGCCTTGGGCCTCTCCGGCCAAACGGAGGCCGCGATCGAGGCCTTTCGCGAGGCCTTGCGGCTTGACCCCGAATTTGTCCAAGCACATTTCAACCTGGCCGTTCTTCTGGACCGGCAAGGAGCGAGTGATGAAGCGGTGGAACATTTTCGCCAGGCGATCCAGAGAGATCCGCAGTACCTGGACGCCCAACTGGGACTGGCCGACCTGTTGGCAACTCTAGGAGACCACGAAACGGCCGTCTCGCACTATGCCCAGGCGATCAAGATCGATCCGGCCCATCGAGCTGCCCGGCTGCGGCAGGCCGTTGCGCTGGGCCGGGCGGGTCGATACGCCGAGGCGCGGCAACGTCTGCAGGAAGGTCGCTCGGTGCTGCCGGAGAGTATGATCCTTGCCCACGCCATGGCTCGGTTGCTGGCCGCGAGCCCCGACGCGACGGTTCGCGACGGTCAACGCGCGTTGCAGTTAGCGTCGGCCGTGTTCAAAATCCGAAAAAGCGTGGAGCACGCCGAGACGGTGGCCATGGCCTATGCCGAACTGGGAAATTACGAGCAAGCCAAGCGCTGGCAGACGCAGGCCCTCTCGGTAGCCCAAAAAGAAAAACAGGTCGACGCGATGCCGCGATTGCGCGAGAATTTGGCGCTCTACCAGGATGGCAACCCGTGTCGATCCCCTTGGCCGACGAACGCTCAAGAACAAGAGCGACCCCGGCAGAGTAGCTTCCCTGTTCAATAACGCTCTGGCGATCAAACCGATCGTTGGGCTAATCGAGCGGAAGCAGCTTCGGGGTGGGAATCCGCTGACCGTAGACGGGGCCATGGCGCTTGGTCAATTGGCCGAACTTCAGGCGGAGGAACTTGCTGGCCGAGGGTGGTGGGTTCGACGAGAGCCAGCGGTCGAGGAGCTGTTCGACCGTCGCATCGTAATGGGCTTGCGAAGAGCCGTGCGCGAAGCAGCGACCCTCGAACCGACGCAAATCGCCGTCGAATTGCGGGCCGATGTGCCACAACTCGTGTATCACCGTAGACAGCTTCTCGCGGAAGCTCAGGTCGAGGAATCTCGGGAGATAGAAGTTGAGAATATAGAGCATCTCCCGACCGTCAGGGTCCAGCAACCGCTGAACGGTCCAGCGGCGACCCTGTCGTAGCGATTCACGCCGCCCGTCGGCAAACCGCATGGGGGTCAACGAGGCGAACATGCCGTAGCTGGAGGCCTTGCGGGTTTGCGAGAAGCTCACCGCGACCCGGCCCATGTCGATGTGGTTCATCCGATCCACCCGCGCGACCATGTCTTCACACAGCGATCGCATGTGTCGGGTGAAATCGAAGCCCGAAGGCTCGACGGCCTTCCGGCGAAAGATCTGCCGCGGCAGAGGACTCATCCGTGGCCCCCTTCTCAGGACGACGCGAGAGGTCGTCTAGTCCTTGGATTCTTCTTTGGTCGACTCTTCCTCAGTTGCCGGCTCTTCCGCAACAGCCGTGTCTTCGGCCTCGACTTGATCGACTTCCGACTCTTCGACTTCCGATTCGTCGACGTCTGCCTCGAAGGACGGCTTGACGGCCGTTACCTTCTTGCGGTCGTTCTTGCCGACGAATTCGAGGATGGCTCGGGTTCCCGCATCGCCGAGGCGAGGCTTGGCCAATCGCAAGACGCGGGTGTATCCGCCGGGACGATCTGCGAATCGCGAGGCGATTTCGTCGAAGAGGATTTTGACGGCTTCCTTGTCGCCGAGCAGTTTCAGTACGCGGCGGCGGGCAGCCACAACCGGAGCGATTGCCTGGTTCCACTCGGTCCACTGCTCGCTTTGGCGCCACGAACGCCATTCTTGGCTGTTACGCTCGGCATCCGGTTCGAGCCGGTCGGCGGCCTCTTGGTGAGGCAAGGCGCGTCGGGCAATGGTCACACACCGCTCGACCAAAGGACGCACCTCCTTGGCCTTGGGCAACGTGGTGACGATCCGGCCCTTCACCTTGGGCTGGTTGTCGTCCAACTCCGCGTCGCGCTCGGTCAGGATCAGGGCACTGGCCAGATTGCGCAGAAGGGCCCGTTGGTGTTTCGGATTACGGCCGAGTTTACGGCCTTTTCGTCGATGTCGCATGGCAGTTGCGTTCTGTTCTGAAGATATTTGATTACAACGGGCTGGTGGAGGCCGAGGGCAAGTGCATCCCCAACCGCAGCCCGATGTCGGAAAGCTTTTCGCGTACTTCCGTCAGCGTCGTCTCGCCGAAATTACGAACTTCGAGCAATTGGTCTTCGCTATGGCTGATCAGGTCGCGAACGGTATTGATGTTTTCCGATTCCAGGCAGTTGCTCGCCCGAACGGAAAGGTCCAATTCGGCCAAGCTCATCGCCAATTTCGATTCCAAGGCCTGGTCCAATCCGGCTCCGTCGGAGGTTCGAGTCTCGCTATGCACGAGCGGCCCGAGTTCGTTGTACTGGACGAACGGGTTGAGGTGCTTGCGGAAGATCTTGGCCGCCTCGACCAGCGCCATTTCCGCGGTCACCGAGCCGTTGGTCCAGAGTTCCAAGGTCAGCTTGTCGTAGTTGGTCTTTTGCCCCACTCGGGTTTCTTCGACTTCGTAGCGAACCCGTCGCACCGGGCTGTAGGCGGCGTCGATGGGGATAATGCCGATTTCTTGACTTTGGGGCGTGTGTTCGGTCGACGGCACGTAGCCGCGCCCGTTCTCGATGACCATTTCCAAGACGAACGGCACGTCCTCGGTCATGGTGGCCAACACGTGACCTTTGTTGATCACCTCGACCTGATCGTCGATCAATATATCGGCGCCGGTGATCGGGCCGGCCGTATTCTTCTCGATGCGCACCACGCGGGTCTGATCACTGTGGTTCTTCACTACCAGCGCTTTGACGTTGAGGATGATATCCGTCACGTCCTCGACAACGCCGGGAATGGTGGTGAATTCATGTTGTGCGCCGTGCAATTTGATCTGCGTCACCGCGCTGCCTTCCAAACTGGAAAGCAAAACGCGGCGAAGACTATTTCCGAGGGTCACCCCGAATCCGCGTTCGAACGGTTCGGCGACAAATTTGCCGTAGGTGGCCGACAGGCTCGATCGATCGCACGTCACTTGACTGGGCAACTCAAGTCCACGCCATCGAATACGCATAGAAGCCTCCCATCCTGCTACTAACTAACGACTGGTAAACAGTCTCTTGTTGTCTTGCTAAAAAACGCTCGCTACTTGGAGCAAAGCTCCACGATCAATTGAGTCTGGACGGGGATCGACACGTCTTCCGCCTCGGGAAAGCGCAGAACGTGCCCTTCCAAATCGGGGCCGTCCGCCAGCGAAAGGAAGTCGGGCAGGGCGCGTGAGCTTTGCTCCAGATTGGCACTGGCCAAAGCCTTGGCCTTGGGGCGATCCTTCACGCGAATCACATCACCCGGCCGGGTCAAATAGCTGGAGATGTCGATGCGTCGCCCGTTGACGGTCACATGCCCGTGGCAGACCAGCAGCCGGGCTTGGGATCGCGAGAGCCCGAAGCCAAGCCGATGAACCACGTTGTCCAAGCGGCGTTCCAGGAGGCTCATCAGCAATTCTCCCGTATTCCCCTTGGCACGCTCCGCCTGACCGTAGTACCTGCGGAACTGGCGTTCCAACACGCCGTAGTATCGCTTCACCTTCTGCTTCTCGCGAAGATGGATCGCGTAGTCGGTCGGCTTGCCGCGCCGGTATGTGCTCATGCCCGGCGGCGAATCGCGACGTTCAAACGCGCATTTGGGTGTGTCGCAACGCAGCCCCTTGAGGAACAACTTCATTCCCTCACGACGGCACATTCGACAAACCGGTCCAGTATAACGAGCCATATTCTGTTTCACTCCAAGCCAAGGTTGGCGGTTGGTTGATTCTTTACTTGTAGGCGGGATCGTACTCGCGGCAGGGTAGCCTTCTCGCCGAAACGGGTTTAGACGCGGCGTCGCTTCTTGGGACGGCAGCCGTTATGGGGTAGCGGCGTGACGTCTTCGATCGACTTGATTTTCAAACCGGCTGCCTGCAACTGGGTAATCGCGCTTTCCCGGCCGCTGCCCGGTCCTTTGACCTTCACATCCACCTCTTTCATGCCGAACTTGACCGCCTTCTCGGCGGCCTGTTGCGCGGCCAATTGGCCGGCAAAGGGCGTGCTCTTTCGGCTTCCCTTGAATCCGCTCGTGCCGGCGCTAGCCCAACAGAGCGTATCCCCTTTGGTGTCGGTGATCGTGATCGTGGTGTTGTTAAACGTCGCTCGCACATGAGCAACTCCCACGGTCACGTTCCGGCGCGCCTTGCGTCGCTTCGATTTCGCCACAGGTACTTATCTCCAACAAATAAAAATGATGATTGTATCTATCTCTTCAGACTACTACCGCAGGTCCTTGACGCCCTTCTTGCCGGCGACCGTTTTCTTCGGACCCTTGCGGGTTCTGGCATTGGTTCGGGTTCGCTGGCCGCGAACGGGCAGCCCGCGTCGATGACGCAAACCGCGGTAGCAACTGATGTCGCGCAGCCGAACGATATTCTGGTTGATTTGACGCCGCAATTGCCCTTCGACCACGTAGTCCTTGTCCAGCAAGGCGGCCAGTCGGGCCAACTCGTCCTCGCGAAGTTCGCGTGCCCGGATGTTCGGGTCGATCCCCGCTTTGTGACACAAGGTGCGTGCCGTTTTGTTTCCTACGCCGTACAAGTACGTCAAGGCGACCGCCGCCGGGCGATCGTTCGGGATATCAACACCCAACAAACGAGGCATAATCGTATACTCCTACTTCGGAACGGTCAACTCGGACCAGCGAGCACGCCGAACCCGCGCCCTCACGCCAGTGGCGCGAAAAATCGGGATCGTCGCTCTCGGGGGCTATCCTTGGCGCTGTTTATGGCGTGGATTGGTGCAAACGATGAACACCACCCCTCGGCGACGAACAACTTTGCAGTTCTCGCAAATCCGCTTAACGCTGGCACGAACTTTCATTTCTGGCTACCAACCGTAATCATCTGGGGCAAAGCACCTCAGTATACGCATTACTGCCCCGGCCCTACAAGCCCCTCCGAAGCATTTTTTTTCCGGGATAGGGAATTGGGCCTGGTTTTTGCTACGCTGAGCCGGTATGGACCGTCTTTACGCGACCCATACCCCCTGGCTTTGCTATCTTTCCTGGCCAAAAGGCCTTCGGTGGCCTCTGCGGCACCGTATTGTTACCATCCTTCTCCGTTGGGACCGGCCGTCAAAACGTACGGCCCCGACTCGGTGATGGCGATCGTGTGCTCGAAATGGGCACTCGGGCGGTCGTCGGCCGTCACCTGCGTCCAGCGATCCGGCAGGCTGCGGACTTGCTTCGTACCCAAGTTGACCATCGGCTCCACCGCGATGACCAGCCCGGGAACCAGCCGAAAATCGTTGCTTCGTCGGAACCGCTTGCCCACGAAATTCGGGACCTGGGGGTCTTCGTGCATTTCCCGGCCAATTCCGTGCCCGACGAAGGCCTCCACGACCGACAACCGGTTGTCTCTTGCCAAGGCCTCCATCTCGGAGGCCACTTCGCTCCACCACGCCTTCTTGCCCATCAACTCGATGGCCAGTTCGAGGACCTCCCGGGTCACGTCGAGCAAGCGTTGCACGTCGGCGATGACTCGGCCCACGGGGTGCGTGACGGCCGCGTCACCGCACCAACCGTTGATCTTGCAGCCGGTATCGATGCTCACAATGTCGCCTTCAACCAGAATTCGATCGCCGGGAATCCCGTGGACGACCTCTTCGTTGACCGAGATGCACGTAACGGTCGGAAAGGGTGGTTCGCCGGGCGTGGCGTGCGGAAAGTTCTTAAACAGCGGAAGGGCGTTGTGCTCTTGAAAAAAGTTATCTATGGCCGCGTCAATCTCGCCGGTGGTCGCGCCGGGGCGGACCATCGGGGCGGCCACCTGATGCGCTTCCCAGACGAGCAGGCCCGCCTTGCGCATCTGCTCGAGTTCTCTTGGTGACCGCAATACTTCCACGCCTCTGATCCCTTGTTTCCCTTGGGGTCGATCTGCACGCCGGCAAGTTGCTTGGGATTCGCTCAAGCGATCTGGTCCAAGACGGCCTTGGACCGATCGAAAATATCCTCTACCGTGCCCAATCCGTCGACGGTCTGCAATAGGCTTCGCTGGCCGTAATACTCCAACAGCGGTTCGGTCTGCTGGCGATAGGCGACTAGGCGTTGCCGGATCACGTCGGGCGTATCGTCGGCCCGACCGCGCCCGGCCAGCCGGGTGAACAGCTCTTCTTCCGGTACGCGCAGTTCGAGGACCACGTCCAAGGGTGTCCCTTTCTCGGCCAACATGACGTCGAGGGCTTCGGCCTGGGCGATGGTACGCGGGAATCCGTCGAGCAGGTAGCCGCCTTGGCAATCGGGCTCCCCAAGGCGATCGGCAATCACGCCGACGATGATCTCGTCGGGAACAAGTTGGCCGGCCGACATGTACTCGTCGGCTTTCTTTCCCACGTCGGTTTGTGCGTCGCGGGCCGCACGCAGCATATCCCCGGTCGAGAGATGCGCCATGCGGTAGGTCTCGATGAGCCGTTCGGCCTGGGTTCCCTTGCCGGCGCCCGGGGGACCAATAAACACGATCCGCATGATACATATCCTCGGGTATTCATCCACCGCGCGGCGGATGGAAAACTAGTTGCAAGTCGACAGGCGGCCTGGAGTGCGTTAGTTCTTCTCCAGCAGACCGCGGTAGTTGCGCATGACCAGATGGCTGTCGATCTTTTGGACCAGATCGAAGGCCACGCTAACGGCGATCAGAAGTCCCGTTCCGCCGTAGAAGCTAGCCACCATGAAGTCGATACCCATAGCCCCGCTCACGATAGTCGGAATGATGGCGACCAGAGCCAGGAACCCGGCGCCTACGTAGGTGATCCGCACCATGACCTTTTCGAGGTAATCGGCCGTTCGCTTGCCGGGTCGGTAACCGGGGATGAAGCTTCCGTAGTTTTTCAGGTTGTCGGCCATGTCCTTTGGATTGAAGGTAATGGCCGTCCAGAAGTAGCAGAAGAAGTAGATCAGCCCCACGTACGAGAGGTTGTAAACAAAGCCTTCCCCCCGCTGGAACATGTCATATAGGGTCAGCCACATCGAAGCGAAGAAGTTACTCACCGCCGAGGCGGTATCACTAACGACATGGCTGTTCTTGAGGAACGCGAAGACCACGTTCGGGAACAGCAACAGGCTGCTGGCGAAGATAATGGGCATCACGCCAGCCTGATTGATTCTCAAGGGGAGGTATTGCCGGGTTCCGCCGTAGACGCGGCGTCCGCGCACGTGTTTGGCGCTTTGGGTGGGGATACGGCGCTGGCCTTGGGTGATAAACACCACGCCGGCCACCACGCTGACAAATAGCACCGCCAGCACCAGGAGCGTTTCCACGCCGACCTGTCCTCTGCCGCCGCCGAGTTGGATGCCGCCTTGCTCGATCATGGGCCGCAAGAGTTGGTATCCGGCGCCTGGCATTCGGGCCAGGATGCCGGCCATGATCAACAGGCTGATGCCGTTGCCGATGCCGTACTCGTCGATCTGTTCGCCGAGCCACATCAGGAAGACGGTGCCGGCGGTCATGGTCATCACGGCCGTGAGTTGCCAGCCGAAGCCTAAGGTTCCGTCGGCATTGAGCACGGCCTCTCGAATCATGGACCCGCCGCTCATACCGGCGATCCACTTGATATAGAACCAGCTTTGCCCGAGACACAATATGACCGTGGCATATCGGGTATATTCGTTGATTTTTTTCCGCCCGCTTTCACCCTCCTTCTGTAGCCGCTCGAGCGGCGGATAGACGCTGCCGAGTAGTTGGAAGATCATCGAGGCGGAGATGTAAGGCATGATCCCCAGGCCGAAGCTCGTCGCCTCGCCGAGGATACTGGCGCTGAACATAGCCACTCGCTGTGGGATTTGACTCATCCCACATTGTCCTCCTCAGATGACGCCCGTCCTTTCATGGTAGGCGACATTCGCCCA
>CAYYOX010000189.1:0-2659 GCA_964473065.1 uncultured Planctomycetaceae bacterium
GAACATTTCTCGGCGGTTGGTTTTGTTCATGGCTTGGGCTCGAAGATTCGGATACTCGAAGTGTGTTTGTCGAGGATCAGGATACGGCCATCGTGATCGGTCGCGATGTCGGCCGGTTTGGCCTGGAGTTGTTGCGGTCCGACGACGGCGCATTGGAACTTACCTGCCGCGTCGTAGACCTTCACGCGCGGCAGGCCTTTTTCGGCCGTCACGAAACGACCGTCCGGCAGCAGCGAAAAGTGAGACGGGTTACAGCAGCCGAAGAAACCCTCGAGCTTCGACGACGCCTCGCCCCAATAGAGTTCCAGGTCGCCGTCGAACGTGTAGGCTTCAATCCGCAACGCGCCCGGATTGACCACGCGCAGCAACCCGTCCGGGGCGACGGCCAGATCGAAATAGGGGCTGGGGACGACGAAGCCGGGAATGTTGCGTCGTGCGTCACGGCGTCCGATTTCGCCAAGGAGCTTGCCCGAGGTGTCGTAACGCCAGACAATCCGGTTACCTGCGTCGGCCACGAAGACGTTTTCCTCGCTGGCGGCGATCGAGGTCACGATGGCCTTCTCGCCCAGGCTCTCCCACACGACCGGCGGTTGATCCGGGGCATTGATGACTTCGACGTGATCTTTCATGCCCACGTAGATGCGGCCCGGGTGGAGGTGCTCGGAGTTGCCGATGGTCAGGCATCGGGGTCTTCGCGAGAGGCCGATCTCGGAGTCCTTGGTCCCGTCGGAGTTCATCACCAGCACGACGTTGTCACCGCCGACGTAAATGCGATTCTCCTGGTCGACGGCAATGGCGGCGGGCCTTTTCAACGAGATGGGGATTTCGCCCGTCTGCCGGTATCCGATCAGGGCCGGATCGATTTCGCGCAACGGCTTCAGTTCCTCACCCAGGCTGCCCGGCTCGCCACCTTGGCGATCGCCGAACATATCGATCCGCAGCACGGCAACCACGGCAATCACGCCGGCCGCCAGCAGGAGACCGCCGATCGCGAGGTTCGTTGCGTTGATTCCAGTTCGAGTTGCCATCTTGCTCTCCGCTTTGGTCAAGGTTCGGCCACCATGAGGCAGACCATCCGAGTCATGTCTCGCACAATCAGCCGTCCGGCCACCATGGCCATGGGTCCCCAGCTATCGCGGCCGTTTTCGATCACCTGGGCCTGAGCCAAGCGGCGATAGGCATCGGGTGTGGCCTCGGCCATGGTGAGTTGGCCCTTGTCGTTCATAATGTAGATCAGCCCGTCGGCGATCATATAGGGCCCGGCCCCGAACTTGTCGCGTCCGCTGTTCCAGACTTCGTTGCCGTCGAGGTCGAGGCAGACGAACTGGTCATCGCTCTGCCGAACAGCGTAAAGGTGATTGTCGAACAGTACGGGCGTTTGCTGCTCGGAACTGAATTGTCTGGGCTTCAGTCGAAAGAGCACTTTGGGCACAATCCGTCCACCTTGCTCGCTGAGCTTTAGCATCTTGGCCCCGGACTTGTATCCGCCGCAGAAGAAAATCCGATCGTTGCCCACCACAACGGGCGACGGGCACGTGGCCATATCGATCTTCCAGGCCTTCGTGTCCCAGAGAATCGAACCGTCGTCGGCCGAGACACCCGCCACGCCGCCCTTGCCGCAATAGACGTACATTCGCTTCCCGGCGAATTCCATGGGCGTGATCGATACGTGGGTCATGTCCCACTGCCGCGGGTTGGGGCTTTCCCAGATGACTTCGCCCGACTTGTAGTCGACCGCCATCACCAGACATCGTCCGCCGGGGGCCAGGATCAGCCGATCGTTGTCGATCAACGGACATTGCCCGGTATACCAGACCGGAACCTTCGTGCCGAAATCCATCACCAGATCCAACAGCCAATGCGACTTGCCCGTGAGTGCATTCCAAGCGACGACGTGGCACTTGGGTCCCAGCGAGATGACGTGCTCGCCAATCACGGCCGGCACGGTTCGCGACATGCCGTGATTGTAAGGAAGCGTGACCGGGTAGCTGTTTCGCCAGATCTCCCGACCGTCGTCCAACGAGAGGCATCGCATCGTGTCGGCCTTGGCCTGTTCGTCATAGTCCAACACGTAGACACAACCGTCGCGCACGGCTGCTCCGGCGTAGCCTTCGCCCAACTCGACCGACCAGAGTTTCGGCGGTCCCTCTTCGGGCCATTGTCTGGCCAGGGGGATGTCGTCGTCGGCAATGGCGTCGAGATGTTCGCCGCGGAACCAGGGCCACGCGCCCCCGAGCGACGACGGTTGGCCCGGGCCAAGTGTCGGTTCGCCCACGACGGGCGTCTCGAGCGGGGCGGCCGAGCCGGCTGCCGGCGCATTGTCCAGCCCCGGCACGCGGGCTTCCAGGGAACCGCCCGTGCTCAGCAGGGTCCAGCCCGCCAACAGAGCGATACCCAACAGGGCCAAGGAGCCAGGAACCAGGATTTCGGCCGGGGAGTTCTTCATGGAGTCAGTGAGGTGGCGTGGCGGCGGGGATCGTGGGAAAGGGTTAACGAGAGGCTGCGACCCTCCTTTCTTGATACCCGTACTTGAATTCGTTGTCAACCCTCCGTAGAGTGAAGTGAGGGCCGCTGGAGACGGAGTTTGAAGCCAGAATGAAAGAACTATGAGATTATCCGCAATGGGGTTGATTGCACTGCTGCTCGCCACGATCGGAGC
>CAYYOX010000189.1:2669-8189 GCA_964473065.1 uncultured Planctomycetaceae bacterium
GCTCAGGCGCGGGGATCGGGATTACATTGAAGGGTTGGCACGGCAGCGGGCAACCGCGATTGACACGACCGACAAGCGGCCCGGTGACGTACATTACGGACCGCCGCGAGAATTGGGCGACTTGGCCAACGGAATAATCGACGAGAGCAGCGGCGTGGCCTGTTCGCACACCAGTCGCGGCGTGTTGTTCACGCACAACGATTCCGACGGAGAGGCCCGCGTGTTTGCGCTGGACATGACCGGCAAGGACTTGCGTTCCTGTGTGCTCAAAGGCGTTCGGGCCTATGACTGGGAGGACATGGCCTCGTTCGAGCTCGACGGCAAGGCGTATCTGTTGTTGGGTGACGTGGGTAACAACGGTCTGGCCGCCGCCGTACACATGCTCTATCTGATCGAAGAGCCGAAGATTGATCCCGGGCGGGGTATCGTCGACGAAGAGGTTTCCGTCTTGCAGGTCATGCACTTCAGCTATGAAGACAACCATCGCAATTGCGAAGCGATCGCGGTCGACCCGACGAGCCGGACGATTTTTCTGGCGACCAAAGAACGACAGCCGCGGTGTCACATCTATGCGCTGCCTTGGCCGCAGAACGACCCGAAGCAAGCCACGACCGCCAGAAAGATTGCCACATTGGAAATGCCGCCGGTCACGGCCATGGACGTTTCGCCGGACGGGCATCGGGCCGTTTTGCTCACGTATGGCAATGCGTACGAATTCACTCGTGCGGCCGATGAAGATTGGGCGGCCGCCTTTTCGCGTCCCGGTCGCATCCTGGCCATGCCCGAGCGGTCGCAAGGCGAGTCGATCTGCTACGGCCCGGACGGCAAGACGCTCTACCTAACCAGCGAAAAGCTGCCGACGCCGCTCTGGGAAGTGCCGCTGAAAACGACCGCCCAATGAAGGGTTTTGGACAGGATTTACAAGATGATCAGGATAAGAGAAAAGAAGAAAAGGAAAGAAACCACGGATTACACAGATATCACGGATAGCATGGGCAGATTCCCCTCCGTGATATCTGTGTAATCCGTGGTTTGATTTGGCTGTTTCCGCAAACGACAGATCAAGAACTCGTCAGCCCAAGGCCAGGAAACGGGTTTCTTGGCCTCTATCCTGTCCATCCTGTTATCCCGTCAGACTTCCTTCCTGTCACTTCTCTGTCAACGACTACTATCCAATAGCCCGTGTCAGAGCAGTTTGCGAAGCTGCTTTTCCAGCGATCGAGCGGCCTCTTCGCTCCACTGAGTTGCCGTGGCCAGCGGCGCCAACTCGGGCGGGAACTCTAGCGTTCGTTGCCCTTGCGGGATCTTGCAGCGGGCGAAGGCCGCGTTGGTGGGGATGCCCAGGAAGTATTCGCCGTGGTCGACGTGCAGCAGGCAATCTTCCACATAGTCCTCCGACAGCCATTGTGCCGGGCCGATCATGGTGGCCGGATTGCCTTGCTCGTCTTTTTGCAGCGCCCAAGCGATCGTGTTCAGTCGGCCCGTTCGGCGATCGACGAGTATGGCGTAGCGAATGACGGTCTCCGTGTGCTTTTCATCGAGACAAAGCAGATTGGGGGCGTCCAGCATGGCCATGGTGGATGATCGGGCGACGCACACCATCTTCTGTACGTGTTTCTCGCCGCCGGAGAGGACCATCTGCTGAATCAGTCCGAGGTTGGCCCCCAGTTCGGCTTGCGACTCGCCCGATATGATCGTGTCTTGCCCGTTAACTTCGGTTCCCACGCCGGCCGCCACCTTGGCTAGCGCGAACCGCCGGAATCCCTTACGCTCTACGTCGGCCACAATGGCGGTGAACAGCAGCCCGACCATGTCTCGTGTCGCTTCGGAGACCTCAGCGGCCGATTCTTCCGAGAACCGCGGCTGACTCTTCAGGATCAGGTGCGACCAGTCGTCCGCCGCCGCGTCGGCAATGATCGTCCCCGGCGGGATCGGATCCACGGGATGTCCCGTCACGTCGACAGGTTCCGGGGAACCCGAAAACAAGAACACGGCCACGCCAACCACTGCAACCGCAGCGGCGGCAAGGAGCAAGAGTAATCCGGTAGTGGCCGTTCTTCGCATCGTAGGCATCTATACAGTCTAACAAACTCCCTGCCAGGAAAGCAAGTCGCCAGAAGAGGGGACATTTCGGACTATGTTCCTGTATTCGCCGCCGAGCGGTCGAGCTTGCCTTTTTTCCGATCAAAACGTCGCCTGGCAGCGGAGCTTGATTTGCGAGTACTCGGCCCACAATTCCGTCGCGTTTCCACCATGCAGGCTTAACGTAAAATCGTCCGACATCTGGGACTCGACCAGCCGGCGCACCGAATCCAGATAAGAACCCGAGTTCAAACGAACGTCCAGCCGAGCCTCCTGGCCGACGCAAAACGGCTTGACATCTGGCGGTTGGCTGACCAGTTCGTCAGCCGCCCTGCGAATCGCTTGCACCGACTCGCCCAATGACAGGCAAGCGGCGGCCGACTCGCCCAGCGACTCCTTGACCGAAACGGCGACCAGCCCGGGCAGTAGTTCTTTCGCTTCGGCCACGCCGGCCGAATCGCCCGTGATCATCACCGTCGGCACGCCATAATCGCCGGCAATGGCCGCCTCCATGCCGATCTCGCCGACCGATCGCCCGTCGACCGATCGCCCGTCGAGCAGCAAGTCGGCAATGTCGTGTTCGTAGCTGTGCGCCAATAAGGCATCGGCGGTGCCGGCCTTGGCGTGCAAGCCGTGCAGGATCAGTCCGTCGAACGAGTCGTCGAGCCCGCCGGCCCAGTCAGCCCGATAGGCCGGTTTGCCGCAAAGGGCCGTTGTGCCTTGGGGGAGTTGGGCGATGTCGATGTTCCGCCCGAAGTAGTGCATGTCGTAAACAACGATCCGCCCGGCGCCGCCCTGCTGAAGTCCTTCAATCAGCGCGACCAATTCGGCCATAAACCACTGGCGAGCCAGCGGATACTCGGCCGCGGCAGGGTTGGTCTGCTCGTAGCCGACCACGCCGGCCACGCCCTCCATGTCGCAGCGAATCAGGTAGTTCTTGCTCACACGTACGCTCCATCAAGAAAGCGGTGGTATTCTTGTCATCGAACTGTTATGCTATCATGCAGCCGGCCAAGAAGCCAGGGCCGCTTGCGGCTTTGCAACGATAATAAATACCCCAGGGAGTTACCAATTCATGCTCTTACCAAAAACACTCTTACCAAATACACTCTACACCGCACTTCTGACAACGACGGTATTTCTCATTGGCATCTCGGCCCTTTCTGCCGACGAATGGCCCCAATGGCGCGGGCCGAATCGGGACGGCGTGTGGAACGAGACCGGACTGTTGAAAGAGTTTCCCCAGCCGCAAATCAAACTGCGTTGGCGAGTGCCCATCTCCAGCGGCTATAGCGGCCCGACCGTGGCCGGAGGGCGTGTCTACGTGACCGATCGAGTGGCCGAACCGGACCAGACCGAGCGAGTTCTCTGCTTCGATTGGAAGACGGGCGATCAACTTTGGGACCATGTTTACGAGTGCCGGTACAAAGTCGGCTATCCGGCCGGGCCCCGGGCTTCGGTAACCATCGACGACGGACTCGCTTATGCCTTGGGAACCATGGGCCACCTGCGATGTCTCGATGCGGCCACCGGCGAATTGCTTTGGAAGAAGGAGCCCGGCCTCGATTACCAGATTCGTTTGCCGATCTGGGGTGTTGCCGCCTCGCCGTTGATCGAACGCGACCTGTGCATCGTGCAACTTGGCGTGGAAGACAACGGTTGCATCGTAGCGTTGGACAAGAAGACCGGTCAGGAGCGTTGGCGGGCGCTGGACGATCGCGCGTCGTACTCGGCCCCGATCGTGATCGAGCAGGCCGGCCGACGCGTGCTTGTGTGTTGGACCGGCGACAACGTGGTCGGCCTGGATCCCACGTCGGGCAAGGTGCATTGGAAGCACCCGTTCAAGCCGTCGAAGATGGTAATCAACGTTCCCACGCCGGTCGTGCATAACAATTGGCTCTTCCTGACCGCCTTCTACGACGGTTCGCTAATGCTTCGACTGAACCAGGACGAACTCTCGGCGGAAAAGGTCTGGCGACGGCGCGGCATCAACGAAGTGAACACCGACGCCCTGCACTCGATGCTCGCTACGCCCTACTTGCAAGGCGATTACATCTACGGCGTGGACAGCTACGGCCAATTGCGATGCCTCGACGCGAGCACGGGCGACCGGATTTGGGAAGACCTCACAGCCACACCCAAAGCCCGATGGAGCAACATCCACATGGTCCGCAACGGCGCGCGGATCTGGATGTTCAACGAGCGGGGCGAGCTCGTCATCGGCCGCCTCTCGCCGGACGGTTTTGACGAAATCAGCCGCGCCAAGCTGATCGAGCCGACCGAGGTCCAGTTGAAGATGCGCGACGGCGTCTGCTGGTCCCATCCGGCCTACGCCTATAAACACGTGTTCGCACGCAACGACAATGAACTCGTTTGTGCCAGCCTGGAAGCCAAGTAGTTTGGTCGGCTGGAGTGGAAAAAGGGGGACTGGCTCCGAGCGTGAATAGATGCTAAACCCGCCAAAAACCTCCCCCGCTCGGTGCCTGTCCCCCTTTTTCCACGTTGGGGGCTATGCTGAGGGTGCCCTGGAAGTGGAAATCACCGTAGGTCAGGGCTTGCCCTGACGTTTGCCTCGTCGCAGGTCATTACTCTACTGCGTCAGGACAAGCCCTGACCCACGGAATTCCCGGACGCCCTCAACTATTTCAAAAAAAATCGGCCGCCAACGCAATAAACGGCCCGGATCTGCGTTTAGGTCTTAAGAGATGACCTCTGCAAGTGAACCTCACAAAGACGACGATCAGCGTCTCACGGATTGGGGACGAGAGCATGGCCAGGCTGTGCGGGGATATTTGTTGGCGATGGTGCGGCGGGCCGATGTGGCCGAGGATCTGACCCAAGAGACATTCTGCCGGGCCTGGCAAGCACGCGACCGTTACCGGGAGGAGGGTCATGCCCGGGCTTACCTGCTGCGAATTGCCGACCGACTGGCTCGTGACCTGGGACGTCGCTCAGGCAAAGAAAGGACCATCGACGCCGACGGCTGGGAACAGTTCGAACCGACCGCCCGAGAAGCCGAACCCGCCGAGAAACTACAGCAAACGGAGGCAATCGCCCAGCTCAACGAAGCCTTGGAAACCTTGTCCCCGGTGCAGCGTCGCGTGCTTTTGTTGAGGTATTACGGACAACTGAGTTTTTCGGAAATCGCGCAAATCACCGACTGCCCCCTTTCAACCGCCTTGAGCCATTGCCATCGAGGGCTAAAAACGTTGCGAAAGATGTTAGTGGAGGATATCCCGTGAACGACGAATTGAGCAAACTTCAACACGAACTCGAGCAGGCCACCTCGGACCACGGTCCGAGCGACAGCCCGTTGCACGAGACGTGGTCGGCCTTGGGCCAATTGCTCGATACGGCCTATCCGCCCAACGACAGCCCAATTCCGTTGCCGCGTACGACTCGTACCCGAGGCCGGCTATGGGTGATGGCAACGCTGGC
>CAYYOX010000189.1:8289-10976 GCA_964473065.1 uncultured Planctomycetaceae bacterium
TCGAGGCGGCATGGGACGCGGAGGCCCCATGATGGGCGGACGCGGGCCCGGACAGTCTGGCAAACAAGGTCAGCAACGCGGAATGGGCGGTGGCATGATGCGAGGGCGCGGGCCCGGGCAGCCGGGGCAACCTGGCCAACCCGGTCGTCCCGGACCGCCGCAGGGAATGATGCCGGGAATGCCCGGAGGACATCCGCCGGGAATGCCTCGTTGGCCGCACCAAGATTGGGACGGACTGAAAAAAAGCGATCCGCAGTTGTACAAGCTGACGCAAGCGGACCGCGATTTGGAACGGAAGGCGCGGGAATTGTCGATCCAATATCGCAACGCCCCGAGCGACCGTCTCGACACGATCAAGAAGGAACTCACCGAAGTGGTCAACAAACGTTTCGACGTTCGCCAAGAGCGTCGAGAACTGGAACTCAAACGCCTGGAGGCGGAACTCAAACGGCTTCGCGACACGTTTACCCGGCGCAATGAGGCCCGCGAGAAATTGGTCGGCAAACGAGTCTCAAAACTACTGGGCGAAGAAGACGAAATCGGTTTCTAAAAAGCCCCCGGACTGCGCTGAAGGGGGATCTTTGTAATACGAATTACCGCATCGCGCCGCGACGACGGCGCCAACTCGAAGCTTGGAGGAAAGCAAAGATGTTCGTGACTCACTCCCCGCGCCGCTGGATGCGACGCACGTCACTCGTGGCCGCCTTGGCCGCACTGATCCTACTGCCCGTGCTCGGCAGCACGGCCGCGGCCCATCCGCCGCATCACGGCCCCCACGGCGGCCCGCATTTCGGTCCGCCCCAGTTCGGCCCGCATCATGGTCCCGCGGCAAGACCGCACGGCCCGCGCATGCAAGGCCATCACCGCGGCCCGGGTCCCCGTTTCCATGGCGGTCAGGGTTTCCATGGCGGTCAGGGTTTTCATGGCGGGCAGGGTTTCCACGGAGGAAAAGGCTTCCATGGCGGGCAGGGTCCCCACATGCGATCGCAGGGTCGCGGCCCGCAACAGGGTTTCCATCGAGGACCCCGCGGACCGCATCGACAAGGCCCGCAAGCCGGACAGCGGCAACGTGGCCCGCGTTCACCGCAAGGTTTCCATCAGGGACCACGCGGACCGCGTCAAGGCCCGCCGCAAGGTATGCAACGAGGACCTCGCGGACCGAAGCAAGGCATGCAGCGAGGACCTCGCGGACCGAAGGCTGGCCCGCAGCAACGCGGCCCCCGTTCACCGCAAGGTTTCCATCAGGGACCACGCGGACCGCGTCAAGGCCCGCCGCAAGGTATGCAACGCGGACCTCGCGGACCGAAGCAAGGCATGCAACGCGGACCCCGCGGACCGCATCGAGGTCCCCATCCCGGGCCACGGCCACCGATAGAGGAGAAGGAATCGCCGGAATGATCGCGTTTTGAATGCGATCGACGAAGTTCGTAGAACACAATTCCCCAGCCCCCGGACGTGCCGAGGGCTGGGGATTGTTTTGGAGCGGGCGGCCACGGCGGCTAAACTCAGCTCTTCATGATGTGTGCTTCCGGCGTCGCCTTGGCGATGTTGGGGATGATGTCGTAGTCCTTGTTGCGCATGGCCCAGGCGAATCCGCCTAGCGTAATGCTTTGGAAGATCGGGTTGAGCCAGATGTCCTCGCGATGGCCCAACGATGTGTAGAAGACGCGTCCTTCGCCGTGCTTGCGCGCCCAGGTGCAGGGGAAGTTGGGCCGTTGATAGCAACCGCCCTTCATGCCCTTGGTCTCTTGCACCAGGATCACGTGCAGGTCCTTCGCAAAGTTTTTCGACGCGTACCACTCTTCGTTAAGTGCGAGGCCTTCGGTAACATCAATGTCGCCCGTGCCGGGAAATTGTGACGTGAGCGTCAGCAAAGCCTTTTGCTGCGGGCCGTGCGTGACGAACTCGCCGCCGAGCATCGCGATGTAGGGGTCCAATTCTTCCTGGTTCTGGTCCCGCGGGCCGGGCGAATGAAACGAATCGGTCGCCGCATGGAAGGCCAGGAACGCCTTGCCGCCGGCAATCGCGTCCAACAGTTTCTGTTTGCCGTCGGGCGTCATGGGCGGCGTCTTGGCCCCGTTTTCCTTGGTCAGGTCGCCCGAAGTGTAGAAGGCGATCGCGTCGTACTGATCCAGGTCGCCGTCGAAGACGCGCCCGTCCTTGGTACACTCGACCTCGAACCCGGCCGACTTCCCCATCTCGGTAAGCACCTTCTCCGAATGGCTCAACTGATCGCCGTTACGATGCACGACCGAGTGCTCGAAACCGGCGCTTCGGGTGAAGTAGAGGACCTTTTGTTTCTTACCCTCTGCGGCCGCAACCCAGCCGAACGGGAAACTCGACAAGCCAAGGGCCGCGGCCGAAGTCTTAAGCATTTCACGACGTTTCATAGGATACATCTCCATGGGCGTAAAGGGATCGAAGATCGTTAAGTATCTCAAACTGTAAGCGGCGCGGCTTTCAGCAGTCAGCTATCAGCTTTCAGCAAGGAGAAAAACGGCCGGAACCTCGGCTTCTGATAGCTGAAAGCTGACGGCTGATAGCTAGCTGCAAATTGTTTGCCCTTATTGACTTACGGTTACGCTACCACCATTTTCATTTGCACTTTGAGTAATGAGCAACTTACCTCCCGACAACCTGAATGACGGCAACGGACACGGCATCGAGTCGGCGGTCGAGATGGATCG
>CAYYOX010000190.1:0-4600 GCA_964473065.1 uncultured Planctomycetaceae bacterium
GACCACCCCAGAGGGTTAGCAGCAGGATTCGCAGGTCGAGCCACAAGGACCAGTGCGAGATGTAGTAGAGGTCGCAGCGGATCCGGTTCCGCAACGACGTATTCCCGCGCCAGCCGTGAATCTGGGCCCAGCCGGTCATGCCCGCCTTGACGAGATGGCGCTGGGTATAGTCGGGAATCTCGCGGCGGAATTTCTCGACGAACACGCCGCGCTCCGGCCGAGGTCCGACCAGGCTCATGTCGCCACGCAAGACATTCAGCAGTTGCGGCAACTCGTCGAGGCTCCAGCGCCGCATGAAGCGACCCACGGCCGTGCAGCGTCGATCGCGTCGCGAGGCCCAAACCGGGCCGGTCGCCTTTTCGGCATCTTGGTCCATGCTGCGAAACTTCAGCATGTCGAACTTCCGCCCGCCCAAGCCCATCCGAGTTTGGCGATAGAAGATCGGGCCGGGGCTGCTGTACTTGATCACCGCTGCCAAGGCGCCCATCAACGGCGAGAGCACGAGCAGTGCCGCGCCGCCGAAGACCAGATCCATAGCCCGCTTCGCCACGCGCGGCCAGCCGTAGTGCGGACTCTGCCGCAAGGAAAGGAAGGCCACCTCGTCGATCTCCAGCATGCGAAGTCTCATGCCGGCTATATGCGGCACGTCGGGGACCAACTGCACTTCGACCAACACGTTGGACAACACGCGATAGACTTGGTTTAGTTCGTCGAATCGGGAAAGCGGCAGGGCCACGAACACGTGGTCGATGTCGTTATCGATCACGATCTGTTCGAGTTGCTCGACTTGGCCAAGTCGGGGTAATATGGCCGGTTCAATCTTGCTCGGCGTATCGACGAACCCCACGGCCTCCAAGCCGGTCCATGCGTTATCTTGAATCGTCTTGGCCACCAAGCGTCCGGTTCGTCCGGCGCCGACGATCACCGCCCGACCATGGTTCAACCCGTAGCGTCGAAGCCATTTGACGGTCCGCCAGATGACCCGACGCACTAGGGCCAGCATCACGACATTGAGCGTCAGGAAGAGCGTCAACGCCAACCGCGATTCGTACAGATCGCGACGATAGAACGTCACGGCGATGGCCAACAGAAACAACAGCCCGCCCGCCTTGCACACCACGCCCAGTTCCCGCGGAAGTTGTTTCAGACGATGCACTTCGTAAAGCCCGCAGATCCGGTAGGACACGGCGGCCAGGACCAGCACGACAGGCAATCCGCGGAGCACGAGATGGAAGTCGGGCACGCCGTCGGGCGCCTGCCACAGTGCGAACCGCAGCAGATAGGCCCCGACCCAGACGACGGCCGTCACAGTCAGATCGCAGGCCATGAAGACCAGCATCAATTTGTCACCGTGTCGCCGATACATGCCGTTTTCCCGGGAATGGAAGAAACAAGGGGCCATCTTGTAGCAGCTTGGTCGCCACGGGTCAATGGAAGATGGGTAAAGTGCGGCGTCGGGGCAAGGGAATCCGTAGGTCCTCGTGCAAACCACGGCCAATCGTGATAACCTAAGCCTGTCGTTTAGCGGTCGGGCTTGCCCAACGTTTTGTCCGAATAAGGAGAATCCAATGCGAAGATCGACAATCACACTCGGGCTGCTCGTGGCGGCCATTTGCTGTAGAGACGCCTTAGGCCAAGACATCGACGACGGTAGCCGCGTGTTGCGAGTAACCGGTGGCGACCTCTCCACGCAACAGTTGACCGGTTTTCCGCTGGGAAAGTGGAACAATGACGATCACCTCTGGTGGCAAAACGGCCGGGCGGGTGATACGCTCGTCATCGAACTGCCGGTCAAGACGGCCGGGCGACAAGAGGTCCGCGTTGTACTGACTCGGGCGACCGACTATGGCATCGTGCAATTTCACCTTGACGGACAGAAGATCGGCAAACCGATCGATCTGTATTGCCCGTACGTGACGAACACGCCGTCCATCCTGCTGGGCATTCGCGAGTTGACTGCGGGTTCGCACAAACTGACGGTCGAAATCATTGGCGCCAATGAAAAGGCCCAAGATCACTCTTCGGTCGGAATCGATCGGATCATCCTGGAACCGCGAGCCGAGCTTCCCGAGGAGCCGGCCGATTCGACCACCGCGATCGACCAACTTTATCGTTTGCAGCAGCTACCCCAACTGCGGCCGGGCGTGCGTTGCAAGATGTTCAGCAGCTACGATCGGACCGGCGGCAATAACGACGGGTTCGCCGGCACATATTCCCAGCTATGGCTCGAAGAGGGTAACAGCGTATTGGCCACGATGGACGGACCGGGCTGCATCCAGCGGATCTGGTTCACCCACTCGCAAATCGATAAGCCCGGGCTGCTGAACTTTCAGGGCGAACACATCAAGATCTACCTTGACGGCCAGGAGGAACCGGCGGTCGACATCCCCTTGGAAGATCTCTTCAGCGGACGGCTGCCGCAGTTCCCCAAACCGTTGGTCGGCGAAGGACAAGGCGGATACTACTGCTACGTGCCAATCCCTTACCGCCAAGGCTGCAAGGTGGTGGTCGAGGGAACCGGCGTGCGGTTCTACCAGATCACCTACAGCGAGTTTCCCAACGCCGAGGATGTCCGCAGTTTCCGCATGAAACATTCACCGGCAAAACAAGCGTCGCTGGATTCGGCCGTCCGCACTTGGTCGGAACTGGGCAAGGTCAACTCGCTGGGATTGGACCAAGCCGAAGAGATGCTCGTCGATCTAAAGGTCGCGTCGGGTCAGTCGAGCACGATTGAACTGCCCGCCGGGCCGCGCATGGTTCGCGCTGTTCTATTGGAAGGCACGCCCGAGCAACTCGGCAACGCGATCGGCGCGAGGTTGCAAATTCGTTGGGAAGGGGCCAAGAGCCCGGCCGTCGACTTGCCCCTGGAATACTTCTTCTGCCAAGCCCTCGCTTCGCCGCCCTATCGCTCGCTGTTGGCTGGTGCTAATGAGAAAAACTGGTACAACTTCATGCCCATGCCGTATCGCGGCTCCGGCAAGCTGACACTGACCGCCAAGGAACCGCTTCAAGCCAGGCTCCGCGTGGTTACCGAACCGTTGGGCAGTGATCAAGACGATTGGGAGCAAGGCGATTGGGGGCAAGACGACTTGGGCTACTTCCACGCACTCTACCGCGAGGAGCTTCCCGTGCAACCGGACCGGCATTACACGTTCCTAAAACGCAGTGGGAAAGGCCATTACATCGGCACGTATCTGGTCACCGAGGGACAAACCGACAATAAACTGCCGCTGTGGCTCGAAGGCGACGACCGGTTCACCATCGACGGCCAACTGACGATCCACGGCACGGGCTCGGAGGACTATTTCAATTGCGGCTGGTATGCGGTCGAAGGCCGGCTCAACGGACCCGGCGGGATGCCGCAGCACGGGTTTCCCGTCTATCGGCTGGCCGGCAAGAAGAACCAAGCGGTCGCCTACCGCTGGCACGTGACCGACCCGGTCCATTACGAGTCGAGTCTGACGGCCGAGATGGAACATGGTCCCGACAACCGACAAGCGGCCGACTACCGCAGCGGGGCGTTCTTTTACGAACCGAAGCCATAAACCCCTCGCATGGCGGTGAAATCGCGACGAAAACCCGCTCGATCGGGTGGATTCCTGGCCGGAGTAGCCGGTGTGTCCCCGTTGACCATCGGGCCGAAAAAGGTCAGGATAAAGTAATGCTTTTTTCTGGCGGAGGGGATGCCTCCGTAAAATGTCCGTCTCGAACCATCACCCGGGCCAAATGGCAATTCAGCGAAACAAGGTTGTCGATTACTTTGCCGAGCATTTCGGCGACGCGCCGATGTGCGTCATCAGGGCGCCCGGCCGGGTCAATCTGATCGGCGAGCACACCGACTACAACGACGGGTTCGTGCTGCCGTTGGCCATCGATCGGGCGATCTGGATCGCGCTGCGGCCGCGAGACGACCGCCGGGTGGTGGTCCATTCGATCGATTACAACCAGCAACGAGAATTCTCGCTGGACTCCTTGAACCACGAGGACGACGGCTGGATCGAGTACGTCAAAGGAACAGCCTGGAGTCTGGCCGATGCCGGCTATGAGCTCTCCGGTTGGGAAGGCGTTCTGGTGGGAGACGTGCCCTTAGGGGCGGGACTCTCCTCGTCGGCCGCGCTGGAAATGGCCACTGCCCGGGCCTTCGCCGCCGTGGGTAACTTGCCTTGGGACCCGGCCGAGATGGCCAAGTTGGCACAACGGGCTGAGAACGAGTGGATCGGCGTGAACTGCGGGATCATGGACCAACTCATTTCGGCGGCCGGTCAGGCGAACCATGCCCTGCTGATCGACTGCCGATCGCTGGAGACCCACCCCGTGCCGTTCCCGCCGGGCGTAGCCGTGGTCGTACTCGATACGTCGACGCGGCGCGGGCTGGTCGATTCGGCCTACAACGAGCGGCGTAGCCAGTGCGAATCGGCGGCCGATTTTTTCCAGGTGCCGGCCTTGCGCGATGTGGACGTCGAACGGTTTCAGCAGTCGGCCACCGAACTGGACGATCTGATTCAACGTCGCGCGATGCACGTGATCACCGAAAACGATCGCACGTTGCAGGCGGTCGAGGCTATGCGCCGCGGCGAGGTCGACGCCTTGGGGATTCTGA
>CAYYOX010000190.1:4610-10962 GCA_964473065.1 uncultured Planctomycetaceae bacterium
CCCTCCAGCGGGCCGACCTGAGGGCCCTGGGCCGCCTGATGGCCGAAAGCCACGCCAGTCTGCGCGACGACTACGAAGTGTCTAGCGAGGCGCTCGACGCCATGGTCGAGTGCGCCTCGGCCCACGACGCTTGCTACGGCGCCCGAATGACCGGCGCCGGGTTCGGCGGCTGTGCCGTGGCACTGATCAACGCCGAAGCGGCCGACGACTTCGTCCGGAACACGGCCGCCTCCTACCAGGAGAAGACGGGGAACGAACCGGCCGTCTATGTTTGTCAGGCCACCAACGGCGCAGAAATCGTCAACGGGAATTGAGGACTCGGTCCTCGATTCAGTCGGTAGTTGGCAACCAACTTTCTTCCACTCAAGAGGACACCTCCCATGAAACGGCGCGACTTCCTGAGGACGGCGGCCTTGGGGTCGACTTCCATGTTCCTGGCACGCTCGGCCATCGCGGCGCCCGAGTCGGAGGCGGTTCGGCTGGGCAAGAAACTTCCCCGCTGGCGAGGCTTCAATCTGTTGGAGAAGTTCAACGGCCGTGACGATCCGTTCGTCGAGTCGGATTTCCAGTGGATGACCGACTGGGGGTTCGATTTCGTTCGCTTGCCGATGGACTACAAAATGTGGACCGACCCGAATGAACCCTATCGGCTTGACGAAGAATCATTGAGTGAGATCGACCGGGCGGTCGAGTTGGGCCGCAAGTATGGCGTGCACGTGAGCTTGAACCTGCATCGGGCGCCCGGCTATACGGTGGCTCGTCCGCCCGAGAAACTCAACCTTTGGAAGGACGAAGAGGCTCAAAAGCAGTTCGACTTCCAATGGTCGCAATTCGCGAAGCGATATCGGGGCATTCCCGCCTCGCAAGTCAGTTTCGATCTAGTCAACGAGCCGGCCAACATCGACTCGGCAAGCTACAGCAAGGTGGTCCGGCGGGTGGTCCAAGCCATTCGTCAAGTCGACCCGGAGCGGCTGATCATCAGCGACGGGTTGCAATGGGGTCGCGATCCGGTTTTCGAACTGGCCGACTTGGGTATCGCGCAAAGTACGCGCGGCTACGAACCGATGGAGGTGACCCACTACAAGGCTTCGTGGGTCAACAGCCAGGGTTGGGCCGAGCCGACCTGGCCGTTGAAGAAGGGCGACCAGATGATCGACCTCGACTGGCTCGCCAAGGATCGCATCGTCCCGTGGAAGAAGCTGGCGTCAAAAGGCGTGGGCGTGCACGTGGGTGAATGGGGTGTGTTCAACAAGACGCCTCACGATGTCGCGCTCGCCTTTGCCCGCGACTGCCTGAGTCTTTGGAAAGAGGCCGGCTGGGGGTTTGCGCTATGGAACTTCCGCGGCGGTTTCGGGATCCTCGACAGCGACCGAACGGACGTCGCCTACGAAGACTTCCACGGCCATAAGCTCGACCGCAAGCTGCTGGAGTTGCTGCGGAATAACTGAGCCACAACCGGGGAGACCTGAAACGGGCGTAGACCGAAACCTAAACTGTACCCGATAAATCGGGACACTGCGAACCATTGTGATCAATCCGGGTTAGAACAGTTTCGACATGTTGATCTCGCCCGTATCGCCACCCGTATCGATCGAGAGGATCGACTCGTCGATCTTTTCGCACAGGCTGCCGGCACGGCCGTACATGGCCAAGGTGTTCTCCAGCGGCGAACCGGCCTGAACGGCATGGGTGGGACCGAGGAACAACCCGCCGTCGGGGAATAGGTCCAAGCGGCGATCGACTTCCGCCTCGACCTCTTGCACCGTGCCGAAGGCCAATGTGCTTTGCACGCAGATCGTGCCGCAGAAGGTTAGCTTGTCGCCGAAACGTTCCTTCAGCGGGGCGATCTCCATCTCGGGCGTGGTCGGCTGCACGACATCGTAGACATCCAGACCCAATTCGATCAATCGCGGCAGGAATTCGACGCAGCAGCCGCACATGTGCATCATCGTTCGGGCCCCATGGCTGTGGACCATCTCGAAATACTTGCCGTATTTCGGCGCGAAGTGCCGCTCGAAGATGTCCATGTTGATCATCGGCCCGCGCTGGTTGCCCAGATCCTCGCCGACGTGGGCAAAATCGATCAATCCGTCGGCTGCTTCGAGGATCTGCCGGTGCATGTGATAGTAGAACTCGAACCGTGCCTGCATGATCTCCATGTAGACGGGGCTGTCGTCGATCAGGTCGATCAACACCTGCTCCATCCCCCGAGCCCGGGCGATGCTGTTGATGAAATCCATATCGCCGGCCGTACCCAGGCAGACGGCAACCCCCTGCTCGCGCAGCGCCCGGGCCTGCCGCTTGATCGTCGAGTAGTCGAACCGGTCGGCCGCGGGGAAAAGCGACCGGTCCAAGTCCTCGGGCCGCTCGACGCCGGCAAACGGCAAGTAGCACGCTTCGAGATACTTGCCGGCCTCGAACTCGGCATACTTGTACCGCTCGCCGAAATAGCCTTCCACGCTCCCGTCGGGAAACGTCCGCAACTCCGGCCCGCAATAGATCGGCTCGACGTAACGAAAATCGTCACCCACCACCCGCAGCAATTGCTCCATGTTCTTCAACCCAAAATGCTCCATCAGCATCTGGTTGATTTCCGGCGTGCCCTCGTGTTTGATCGGGATCCGATCGTAACCATTTCGCTCGACGGCACTAAGCACACGCTCGCGGGAGTTCATAGGACGGTTTCCCAATTAAGAAGGAATTGTCGGCCGGGCAGATGATAGTATACGTCTACGGTCGCCAAGCGGTAAAGAGCCGCCCAGAAGGGAGAAACTCCGCGTCTCTGCGCCTCCGCGCGCTATTCTGATCGGATTTCTTGTGAGCGGTAAGAAAAACGGCAAAATCACCCAAGATTCGTCGACCAGTGGCGAATACCCATTGGGGCTGGATGGACTTTGGCGTGGATTAAGGCGACAATGAGCGAGTATCCGGCGGTCGAGATGTAAGATGCAAAGGAGCCCATATGCAAAGGAGCCCAGATGCAAAGGAGCCCAGTGTGGAAGCGGCGATTCGAACCGAACATCTGACGAAGATCTACGCCAATCGGCTCATTGCTGTGAATGATATGAGCCTGGAAATCCCCAAGGGGGCCATCTTTGGGCTGCTGGGGCCTAATGGGGCCGGCAAAACGACCACCTTGCGGCTGCTGCTGGGGTTGCAACGGCCTACGGCCGGGAAGGCCGAGGTCTTTGGGAAACTTTGCGGGCCCGGCGCCGTCGGTGTTCGGCAGATGATCGGCTACCTGCCGACGAATCCGAAACTGCCCGCGCATCTCCGGCCGGTCGAGTACCTCGATCTGTTGGGCCAACTCTGCCGGCTGCCGATGCAGACGCGCAAGCCGCGGCTGGTGTCGCTGCTTCGGGCCGTGGGGTTACTCTCGGCCACCGAGCAACGGATCGGGACCTTTTCGACCGGCATGAACACTCGGCTGGGGATCGCCGCCTCGCTGGTCGCCGATCCGCCGTTGCTGATCTGGGACGAGCCCACCGCCGGGCTGGATCCCGCAGCGCGTCGATTCACGCTCGATTTGATCCGCGAGTTGGGCAAGAACCGAACCGTCCTGGTCGCCACGCACATCCTCAGCGACATCGACCAGATTTGCGACCATGTGGGCGTGATGCACGAAGGCCGCATGATCTTCACCGGCTCGATGCGCGAAATGAAACAACGGCTCCGTCGCGACGCCTTCCATTTGGAATTGGAAGGTGATGCGGAGAAGGTCGGCCGGTTGACTGAGGATGTCAATCGGCTCGAAGGCATTCGCGCCCAACTGGACCCCCAGCAAGTGCTCACGGTCGAACTGGCCGAGAGCCGACGCCGGGCCGACGCCTTGGCCGAGGTGCTCAAGCTGGTCGACGGGGCCGAGATTTCGCTCCAGGCCGTCCACTCGGGCCAAAATGAGACAGAAGACGCATACCTGCAATTACTCCAAGAGGACACGGCCCATGGTTTCCAACGATTTGACACAGACACTCAGTCAGCGGATGATGCCGGTCACGGCGATTCTGCGACATGAGTTGCGAACGCTGCTGCGAGGCTGGCTGGTCAAACTGTGGCTAGTCGCCGCCTTGTTCGGCTCGCTGGTCGCGGCCACCGGTGAGCCGCAACTGCCCGTTGCAACGCGGATCGCGATGATCATGGCTCCGTTCTTGGTGTTTCCCTGGTTTCTATTCGTGATGGTCTTGGGCCTTACGCCGGTCACCGGAGCACGGAGCGATTCGCTGGCCGACGGGATCCTCAGCCGTCCGATCGCCCGATACCAGTTTCTGTTGGGATCCTGGGGCGCGAGGGTCGTGTTGGTGCTGGGCGTCTTCCTGGTTGCGACCGTACCGTTTGTCCTCTGGGTATCATTGGCCGCGCGTCCGCCGGGCGCGAGCGACATGACGAGTGCGGTGACACTCTATGGGACGTTGGCCTCGGTGGGCGTGGTCGCCTTGGTACTGACCTTTCAGGTGTCGTTGGCCTTCCTGTTCGGGACCTTGCTGCGGAATCCCCTTTGGACGATCGTGGTCCTTCTTTTTTTCTGGTATCTGGTTATGAACATGGTGCTGCATCAGTTCCGGCTGGAGGAGTTTTCGCCGCTAAGTCTGAACCAGGCCATTCCCACGTTGGCGCAGCAGCCGCCACCCTGGGCGGGCGAAGACGCTCAGGACGCAAAAGACGCGGAGGCGATCTCTAAGACGCTCGATGCGGTAGTGAACTGGAGCTTCTTTACCCCGGCGCCGCAGAAGCCGGCCAGATCTGGCGAGGCCGACTTCTACCTGAGCGAGGAGTACGAGGATTTCTCGCTGGCCTGGGTGCTGTTTACCTACGGCCTTTTGACGGCCGGATCGATCGGCCTGGCGATTCTCTGTTTTGGGATGCGCGATTTGTGATCGGCGCTGCAAAGCCGCAAGCGGCTAATCGTCCAGCGAGGCACGAACGTCGGCTGCGTCGACGTCGCCGACCAGTTCGACGTGGCCCATGCCCTTGGGTAGGATGAAACGCAGTTGCCCGTGCTCGACCTTCTTGTCGTGCGTCATCGCTTCGAGAATGGCGTCGGGGTCCAAATCGGGCGCCGTGACCGGCAATCCCAAGGCGTCCAGCAGTCGATATTGTCGCTCGGTGAACTGGGCATCCACCCGGCCCAGCCGTTCGGCCAATCGCGAGGCACACAACATGCCGATCGACACGGCCTCGCCGTGCAGGATCTCCCCGTAGCCACCGAGCGTCTCGAAGGCATGGGCGAACGTATGGCCGTAGTTGAGCACCGCGCGGACGCCGGTCTCTTCCCGCTCGTCCTTTTCGACCACATCGGCCTTCAAGCGGCAGCATCGGGCGACAATGTGGACCAACGTGTCGCGATCACGGCCATTGAGTTGGTCGACATGGGCCTCGAAGTAGTCGAAGAGTTCCGCGTCGAGGATCACGCCATACTTGACCACCTCACCCAGCCCGGCCCGATACTCGCGGTCCGGCAGGGTTGACAGGGTCTCGATATCGATCAGCACGCCAAGCGGCTGGAGGAAGGCGCCGACCATGTTCTTCGCGTGGGGCAAGTTGATACCGACCTTGCCGCCGACCGAGCTGTCGACTTGGGCCAGCAGGGAAGTCGGCACCTGGAAGAAGCGGATACCCCGGGCATAGGTCGCCGCGATGAACCCGGCCAGATCGCCAACCACGCCGCCTCCGACGGCCACGACCACGCTCTTTCGATCGGCCCCCAATTCCAACAGACCGTCCCACAACCCGGCCGCCAGATCGACCGACTTGGACAGTTCGCCCGGCTCGACCGTCAACACGTCGACATCGATCGTCTGCCCGAACAGGCTCTCGGCCACCTGGGTGGCATAAGGTTCCTGCACGTTCTCGTCGGTGATCACGACCGCGTAGGTCACTTTCCCCCGCGCGGTCAAGAACGGTCCAGCCTGAGCGAGATTTCCCGAGCCGATTTCGATATCGTAACTTCGCTCGGCCAGATTGACGCGGACGGTTTGTGTTTCACTCACAACGATTCCTTAGAGTTCAGTAGAGTGGACTTCACCCACCAGTTTGCTTGTGATCCTGATTGCAATAATCATTAGTTTAAGCTCGATCGATGGGAAACGCCATGACTTGCCGAAGACTTTTCGCCCCGGCCCCCAGCATCACCACGCGATCGAACCCCAGGGCAACCCCCGTCGAGGTCGGCATCCCCGACCTCATCGCGTCAATTAGCCGACTCTGCTCGGGCAACGTCGGCTTGCCATCGGCCGTTCGTTGGGCGGTGACCTTGCGATTGCGCCCAAGCAACTCGTCGGCGTCGAGCCACTCGTGGTAGCCGTTGGCCAGCTCGATCCCGTCGACGAACAGCTCGAACCGCTCGGCGATCGCC